>NZ_BCPO01000026.1:0-18448 GCF_016586105.1 Burkholderia sp. E168m15 | reverse complement strand
AACCTGTTCTTCGACGCGGCGCACGCGGCGCTCGACTTCACGGTGACGCTCGGCGAAGGGGCAAGCGCGATCGGCTGGGACGCGACGCAGCTCGGCCGGCAGGCGGCCGGCGAAACCTGGGCAGCGGGACGCATTGCATCGACCTCTGCGCTCGTCGCCACCGACGGCCGGCCGCTCTGCACCGAGCGCACGCTGCTCGATGCGCGCGACCCGCTGCGCGGCGCGCTGCAAGGCCTCGCCGGCTTTCCTGCCTACGGCACGCTGTGGGCGGCCGGCGCTGCATGCGACGCCGCGCTCGCCGAAGCGCTCGCCGCGCGCATGCCGTTCGACGACACGCTGCGCGCGGGCGCCACCTGCGTGACGCCCGGCGTCGTGCTGGTGCGCGCGATGTCGACGTCGATGGAAGCGTTGCAGCGCCACTTCACCGACTGCTGGCTGCAGTTGCGGCCGATCGTGCATGGCATCGACGCACGGCCGCTGCGTCTCTGGCAAACCTGACCGCGCGCGCATCACGCACCGTTTCGGCGCAACGTCACCCCACACGCCGCACGCTCGCCATGCATCACGCACCACGAACGCGCATGAAGGCACGTCGGATGCACATGGCACGCACCTTGCTGCTTACATAAGTGATACACGACGCACGCAAAACAGCGCGGTGCTACGATGATCCGCACCCCTGCCCGGTCGCATGCGCACCGATAAAAATTACGTTTTCCTGAACGCCTGCCTTCATGAAACTGACTCCCCGCGAAAAGGACAAGCTGCTGATCTTCACGGCGGCGCTGCTCGCCGAACGCCGCCGCGCGCGCGGCCTGAAGCTCAACTATCCGGAGGCGGTGGCCTTCATCACCGCGGCGCTGATGGAAGCCGCGCGCGACGGCAAGACCGTGGCCGAAGTGATGCACTACGGCACGACGCTGCTCACGCGCGACGACGTGATGGACGGCGTGCCGGAAATGATTCCCGACATCCAGGTCGAGGCGACCTTCCCCGACGGCACGAAGCTCGTGACCGTCCACCACCCGATTCCGTGAGGCCCCGCATGATCCCCGGCGAAATCCTCACCGACGATGGCGAACACGAACTGAACGCGGGCCGCGCGACGCTGTCGCTCGTCGTCGCGAACACCGGCGACCGCCCGGTGCAGGTCGGCTCGCACTACCACTTCTTCGAGGTCAACGACGCGCTGTCGTTCGACCGCGCGGCCGCGCGCGGCTTCCGGCTCAACATCGCGGCCGGCACGGCCGTGCGCTTCGAGCCGGGCCAGACGCGCACCGTCGAGCTCGTCGCCCTCGCGGGCGATCGCGCCGTCTACGGTTTTCAGGGCAAGGTGATGGGGCCGCTGTAAGCCGCGCCCCGCTCTTCAGGAACAGCACATGACACTACGCTTGAGCCGCCGCGCGTACGCGGAAATGTTCGGGCCGACGACGGGCGACCGCGTCCGGCTCGCCGATACCGAACTGCTGATCGAGATCGAACGCGACTTCACCACGTACGGCGAGGAAGTGAAGTTCGGTGGCGGGAAGGTGATCCGCGACGGGATGGGCCAGTCGCAGCGCGTGGCCGCCGACGTGCCCGATACCGTCATCACGAACGCGGTGATCCTCGATCACTGGGGCATCGTGAAGGCCGACATCGCGATCAAGCACGGCCGCATCGCGGCGATCGGCAAGGCCGGCAACCCCGACATCCAGCCGGGCGTGACGATCGCGATCGGCGCCGCGACCGAAGTGATCGCCGGCGAAGGGCTGATCGTGACCGCGGGCGGCATCGACACGCACATCCACTTCATCAGCCCGCAGCAGATCGACGAGGCGCTCGCGTCGGGCGTCACGACAATGCTCGGCGGGGGCACGGGGCCGGCCACCGGCACCAACGCGACGACCTGCACGCCGGGCCCGTGGCACATGGAGCGGATGCTGCAGGCCGCCGACGGCTGGCCGATCAACCTCGGCTTTCTCGGCAAGGGCAACGCGAGCCTGCCGCAGCCGCTCGTCGAGCAGATTGCGGCCGGCGCGATCGGGCTGAAGCTGCACGAGGACTGGGGCACGACGCCCGCCGCGATCGACAACTGCCTGTCGGTGGCCGACGACACCGACACGCAGGTCGCGATCCACACGGACACGCTGAACGAGGCCGGCTTCGTCGAATCGACGGTCGCCGCGTTCAAGGGGCGCACGATCCACACGTACCACACTGAAGGTGCAGGCGGCGGCCACGCGCCCGACATCCTGAAGGTGTGCGGCGAGATGAACGTGCTGCCGTCGTCGACCAATCCGACGCGCCCGTACACGATCAACACGCTCGACGAGCATCTCGACATGCTGATGGTGTGCCATCACCTCGATCCGTCGATCGCCGAGGATCTCGCGTTCGCCGAATCGCGCATTCGTCGCGAGACGATCGCGGCCGAGGACATCCTGCACGATCTCGGCGCGCTGTCGATGCTGTCGTCCGATTCGCAGGCGATGGGCCGCGTCGGCGAAGTGATCATCCGCACCTGGCAGACCGCGCACAAGATGAAGGTGCAGCGCGGCGCGCTGCCGGAGGACACCGCGCGCAACGACAACTTCCGCGCGAAGCGCTACGTCGCGAAGTACACGATCAACCCGGCGCTCACGCACGGCATCGCACATGAAGTCGGCTCGATCGAGCCCGGCAAGTGGGCCGACCTCGTGTTGTGGGAGCCCGCGTTCTTCGGGATCAAGCCGTCGATGATCCTCAAGGGCGGGATGATTGCCCTCGCGCAGATGGGCGACCCGAACGCGTCGATCCCGACGCCGCAGCCGGTCCACTATCGCGAGATGTTCGCGACGCGCGGCGGGGCGCTCGCGCGCACGTCGCTGACCTTCGTGTCGCAGATGGCGGCCGATGCAGGCATCGCGGAGCGCTATGGGCTCGCGAAGCGGATCGTGCCGGTGCGCAATTGCCGCAACGTGACGAAGGCCGACATGATCCACAACGCATGGCGTCCGTCGATCAGCGTCGATCCGGAAACCTACGACGTGATCGCCGACGGCCAGTTGCTCACCTGCGAACCGGCGACGGTGCTGCCGATGGCGCAGCGCTATTTCCTGTTCTGATCCGGAATCCCCAGTTTCATGCGTACCCTCGACAAACGTATTGCCCCGAACGTGAAACTCGCCGCGTCGCTCGTGGCTCGCGCGCCGACGCTCACGCTCGCCTATGATGCCCGCTGCAAGAGCCGCCTCGCGGCGACGCTCGACACCGGCGAGGACGTCGCGGTGCTGCTGCCGCGCGGCACCGTGCTGCGCGACGGCGACGTGCTCGTCGCCGACGACGGTGCGCTCGTGCGTATCGCGGCGGCCCCCGAAACCGTGCTGCTCGTGCGCGCAGCCGACCCGCTCACGCTGATGCGCGCCGCATACCACCTCGGCAACCGTCACACGCCGATCGAGATCGGCGACGGCTACCTGAAGCTCGAGGCCGATCCGGTGCTCGCGGACATGCTGCGCCGGCTCGGCACGCAGGTCGAGGAAACGCATGCACCGTTCCAGCCGGAAGCCGGTGCGTACGGCGGTGGCCACAAACACGGGCACGACGCAACGTTCGCCGAGGATTATGCGCTTGCGCAACAGGTGTTCGGCGAACACCACGGGCATGCGCATTCGCACGATCACGATCACGATCATCAGCATGGTCCCGGCTGTACGCACGGCCACCACGGTCATGACCACCACTGAACTCGTCGCGCTGCTGCACCTCGCGTCGCCGGCTTTGCCGATTGGCGCGTACAGCTATTCGCAGGGCCTCGAAGCCGCGCTCGACGCGAACCTGATCCGCGACGCCGATTCCGCGCGCGACTGGATCGCGAGCGGCCTGACCGACGTGCTCGCGCACGGCGAACTGCCGTTCCTCGCGCACCAGCTCGCCCGCTGGCAAACACACGACACGCATGCGCTCGCCGCCGAAAATGCCTGGTTCGTCGCGAGCCGGGAATCGGCCGAGCTGCGCCGCGAAACCGAACAGATGGGCTGGTCGCTCGCGCAGCTGTGCGCATCGCTCGAATGGGGCGACGCCACACGCCGCGCGACGCTCGCGTCGCTGTCGCCGATCGCGCTGCCGACCGCGTTCGCGTACGCGGCTGCCGCTCACGACGCCGGCGCCGACGCGACGCTCGCCGCGTACGCATTCGGCTGGGTCGAGAACCAGACGTCCGCCGCGCTGAAGGCCGTGCCGCTCGGCCAGCTCGCCGGGCAACGCATCATCGTCGCGCTGCGCGGCGCGATCGACGCGGCCGTGCGCCGTGCGCTCGCGACGCCGCCCGACGCCATCAACACGTTCGCGCCGCAGTTGGGCATCCTGTCCGCGCGGCACGAAACCCAGTACTCGCGGTTGTTCCGCTCCTGAACTTGATCCACACCATGAACGCACCCGCTCCCTCCTCCGTCCGCCGTACGAAGAAACTGCCGCCGCTGCGCGTCGGCATCGGCGGCCCCGTCGGCTCCGGCAAGACCACGCTGCTCGAAATGCTGTGCAAGGCGATGCGCGACCGGTACGACCTCGTCGCGATCACCAACGATATCTATACGAAGGAAGACCAGCGGCTGCTGACGGTCGCGGGCGCGTTGCCCGAGGAACGCATCATGGGCGTCGAGACGGGCGGCTGCCCGCACACGGCGATCCGGGAAGATGCGTCGATCAACCTCGAGGCCGTCGACCGGATGCTCGCGCGCTTTCCCGATGCCGACATCGTGTTCATCGAGTCCGGTGGCGACAATCTCGCGGCGACCTTCAGTCCCGAGCTGTCGGACCTGACGATCTACGTGATCGACGTCGCGGGCGGCGAGAAGATTCCGCGCAAGGGCGGCCCGGGCATCACGAAGTCCGACCTGCTGGTGATCAACAAGACCGACCTCGCGCCGCTGGTCGGCGCGAACCTCGACGTGATGGCGTCCGACACGCGGAAAATGCGCGGCGAGCGGCCTTACGTGATGACGAACCTGAAGGCGCTCGACGGCGTCGCGGACGTGATCGCGTTCATCGAGAAGAAGGGCTTGCTGACGGTGTGAGCGGCATGGCGACGGCGCACGTCGCCGCCATGCGTTCGGGGGCGGCCTTGCGCCGCCCTTCGTCTATTCGTCTTCGGAAGCCGCGCTCGACTGGTCCGGCAACGCACGCGTGCCGGCTGCGGCAGGCGGCAGCAGCGCGGCGAGCACGTCGACCGTGCGCGCGGTCGCGCCGCGGTGACGCGCCGCGAAGGCCGCGCCGGCCGCACCCATCGCGATGCGCCGCGCCTTGTCGGCGAACAGCGCGTCGAGCACGTGCGCGAGATCGAGCGGATCTTCGACCTGCATCGCCGCCCCTGCCGCGACCGCGTCGGCAGTCGCCTGCGTGAAGTTGAACACGTGCGGCCCGATCAGCACCGGCACGCCGACCGCGCACGCTTCGATCAGGTTCTGCCCGCCGAGCGGCAGCAGGCTGCCGCCGATGAACGCGATGTCGGCCGCCGCGTAGTACGCGCCGAGCTCGCCCATCGAATCGCCGAGCAGCACCGTCACGTCATCCGCCAGCGGTTCGGCGGCCGGCCGGCCCGCCGCGAGCGCAGCCGCATCGGCCGCCCACACCGAGCGCCGCACGCACTTGAGCCCGCTGCGCGCGACGAGCGCCTCGACTTCGGCAAAGCGCTGCGGATGACGCGGCACGAGCACCAGCAGCGCGCCAGGCGTGCGCATTTCCGCGAACGCCTGCAGCACCAGCACCTCTTCGTTCTCGCGCGTGCTGGCCGCGACCCACACCGGCCGCGCGCCGATCGCGTCGCGCCATGCATGGCCGCGTGCCGCGAGTTCCGGCGGCGTCGTCATGTCGAACTTCAGGTTGCCGAGCACGGTCACGTTGCGTGCGCCGAGCGACGTCAGCCGCTCCGCATCGGCCGGGCTCTGCGCGAGCACGCGCGAGAAGCCGCCGAACACGTCGCGCGTCGCCGCGCCGAACTTCGCCGCGCGCCGGAACGAACGCGCGGACATCCGCGCATTGGTCAGCACGAGCGGCACGTCCGCGCGGCGGCACTCGTCGATCAGCGTCGGCCACACCTCGGTTTCCATCACGAGGCCGAGCGTCGGCCGCCACGCGCGCAGGAAGCGCCGCACCGCGCCCGGCATGTCGTAAGGCAGATAGCAGCGCAGCACGCGATCGCCGAAGATCTGTTCGCCCGTCGCACGGCCGCTCGGCGTCATGTGCGTGAGCAGGATGCGCGCATCGGCGCGCGCGCGCATCAGCGCATCGATCAGCGGCTGCGCGGCGCGCGTCTCGCCGACCGACACCGCATGCACCCAGATCAGCGGCGCGCGATCATCCGGCGAGCGGCCCGCGACGTGACCGAAGCGCTCGCCGATATGCTCGCGATAGCCGCGCTCCTTGCGCGAGCGCACATAGAGCCGGATCACGGCGGCCGGCGCGACGAGCCACCACAGCGCACGATAGATCGCCCTCAGCATGCGGTCGCCCTTGAGTTACGTCGAAGCAGGGGCGCGCTCAAACCAGCGCCCTGCCCGTCAGGCGTTCGAGAATGCCGAGCGGCGCGCATTCGCGGCGCACCATCGCATCGACCGGCAGGAAGAAGGTCTGCTCCAGCATGAACTGGCCGGACATCACAGCGTGCGAAGTCTGATCGGAGAAACATATCCACACGCTGCCCGGCGGAAACGGCATCGTCTGCTGGGGACACGTCTTCTGATAGTCGAGATCGGCCTTCATCCCGTCGTGCAGGTTCAGCATCAGGTGGTCGTACGCGCTGCGCGGCGATTTCGTTACGTGCAGGAGGTTCAGCAGCCACGCCGAGCCCGGCAACTGCGGCCGGATCTTCGGCAGGAAGCGCTTCGCGACATCCTCGAACGGCTCGCCGACACGCCACACGCGCGGCACGCCGGCCGGGTTCACGTTCGTGAACACGCGCAGGATGCGCTCGCCGTAGTTCGGCCGCGACGGGAACGCGTCGACGTGCAGCCGGCTGTCGTCCTTGCGCCACGACGTCTGGCGCGTTTCGACCTGCATCAGCCGCAGGCTCGTCGGCGCGACGCGCAGCTTGCCGCGGTATTCGGGGAAAAGGCCGTCGACGAGCGTGCCGGCCTGCTGCTGGAAGCGCGCGACGAGCGCGCGCACGGCCGACTGCGTGACGCTGTCGCCGAGCACGCCGGCAAGCGCGCCGCCGTTCGGCGCGAGACTGATGTTCTTGCGTTTCGGATCGGCGAGCGCCGGATCGAGCAGCGCTTCCTCGCCGCCGTCGATCGCGAAGCGCAGATGCGGGAAATACAGCACCTTGCCTTCCTCGACCGCGGCGAGCAACTGCTCGCGCGGCGCCGACAGGTTGTGCCCGCTCCAGTCGGCGGACGGGACTTCGATGATCTGGGATTCGCTCATGATCGGTTCGCGTGTGGACAGCGTTACAGGAGACCGAAGCCCGCGAGCGCCGACTTCACCTGCGCGATCGACGGGGGCTGCCCCGCCGTGCCGAGATTGACGACGTTCGGCGACCAGTAGCCGCCGGTCCGCCAGGCCGTCGCGAAATTGTACAGTTCGACCGTCGGACGCTTCAGCGCGGCCGCGATGTGAACCAGACCTGTATCAACCCCGACCGTCGCGGCCGCGCCGTCGATCAGACCGACCACGGCCGGCAGCGACAGCTTCGGCGGCACGATCGCCGCCGCGCCGAATTCCTTCGCGAGCCGCTCGCTGGTCGCGCGTTCCGCGTCGTTGCCCCACGGCAGCACGAGCGACGCGCCGCGCCGCACGAGCGCCTGGCCGAGCTCGATCCATGCCGCGTCCGGCCACTGCTTGTCGGCGCGCGACGTCGCGTGGACGAACACGACGTACGGCACCGGCAGGTTCAGGCCGAGCGCGGCCACCGCGAGCGCCGCCGCCCGCGTGTCGAGGCCGAATTCGACCGGATCGGCCGGAGTCGGCGCCGGGTCGTCCAGCGCGGCCGCGACGAGTTGGCGCGAGCGCTCGACCACGTGCGTGCGCGGCGCGATCGGCACGCGCTTGCGATAGAAGAAGCGCACCGGCCATTCGTAGCCGGCGCCGTCGGTCCGGTTGCCGAGCCCGACGAGCGGCCCGCGCGCCCAGCTCGCGACCCACGCCGTCTTGATGAGGCCCTGGCAGTCGATCACGAGGTCGTACTGCTCGGCCGCGAGGCGCCGGCGAAATGCGCGAATCTCGCGCCACGTCGCACCCGAGAACGGCTTCTTGCGCCAGCGGCGCAGCGAGAACGGCAGCACGTTGCGCACGCCGTCGACGAGCCGCACGAGGTCGACGAAGCTTTCCTCGACGAGCCAGTCGATCTGCGCATCGGGGTGGCGGCGCCGGATATCGGCGATCACCGGCATGTTGTGCACGACGTCGCCCAGCGACGACACGCGCACGATCAGGATCTTTTGCACGCTGAAAAAACGCCGACTGGCAGCCGGCGACAGACATAAAGGGGGGATTTTATCCCGGCCGGACGACCGGACAGACAAAAAGCGGCCGCGCGCCCGGGGCACGCGCCGCTTTTCGAGATAAACACGGCCGATGAACCGGCCGTCGTACGGGCGGCCCGCCGGCCGCCGGCGCTCAGAACGGCAGCTTGACGTCCGGCTTCGCGGCCGTCAGCACGCGGCGGAAGTCTTCCTGGATGCGCTTGAGCCCTTCCTGCGTCTCGGCCTCGAAGCGCATCACGACGACCGGCGTCGTGTTCGACGAACGCGCGAGGCCGAAGCCGTCCGGGTACTCGACACGCAGGCCGTCGATCGTCACGACTTCGTCGGCGCCGTCGAACTTCGCCTCTTTCTGCAACTGCTCGATCAGGCGGAAATTCTCGCCTTCGTCGAGCCAGAGCTGCAGTTCCGGCGTGCTCATCGCGTCCGGCAGGCTGTTGAGCAGCGCGCTCGGATCGGCCGTCTTCGCGAGGATCTCGAGCAGGCGCGCACCGGTATACAGGCCATCGTCGAAGCCGTACCAGCGATCCTTGAAGAACACGTGGCCGCTCATTTCGCCGGCGAGCGGCGCACCCGTCTCGCGCAGCTTCGCCTTCACGAGCGAGTGACCCGTCTTCCACATCAGCGGCTCGCCGCCCTTCGACTTCACCCACTGCGCGAGGTGGCGCGTGCACTTCACGTCGTAGATGATCTGCGCGCCCGGATTGCGCGACAGCACTTCTTCCGCGAACAGCATCAGCTGGCGGTCCGGATAGATGATCTGGCCGTCCTTCGTGACGACGCCCAGACGGTCGCCGTCGCCGTCGAACGCAAAGCCGAGCTCCGCATCGGTGTCCTTCAGCGCCTGGATCACGTCCTGCAGGTTTTCCGGATGGGCGGGATCGGGGTGGTGATTCGGGAACGTGCCGTCGATGTCGGTGAAGCGCTCGACGAGCTCGCAGCCGAGCGCCTTGAACAGGCGCGTCGCGAGCGGACCGGCGACGCCGTTGCCGGCGTCGACCACGATCTTCAGCGGCCGCGCGAGCTTCACGTCGCCGACGATGCGCGCGATGTATTGATCCGCGACGTCGATCTGCTCATAGGTGCCGCTGCCGGACTCGAACCGCTCGTCGACGATGCGGCGGTACAGCGCCTGGATCTGCTCGCCGTAGATCGCCGCGCCGCGCAGCACCATCTTGAAGCCGTTGTAGTCGGGCGGGTTGTGGCTGCCCGTGACGACGATGCACGAATCGACGCGACGCTCGCCGCCCTTCAGCGCCAGCGGCACGTTCGCCGCGAAATAACCGACCGGCGTCGGCACCATGCCGACGTCGACGACGTCGACACCGGCCGCACGCAGGCCGTCGGCCAGCGCGCCGACCAGTTCCGGCCCGGACAGGCGGCCGTCGCGCGCGACGACGACCGCATCGCCGCCCTGCGCACGGACTTCGCTGCCGAATGCCCGGCCGATTCCGCGCGCCGTGTCGACGTCGAGTGTCTTGCCGACCACGCCACGAATGTCATATGCCTTGAAGATGGATTGGGAGATCATCGATTCTCTTCTCTCAGTTGCGTGCATGGAAAATTGTCTGGCTTGCGCGGGCCGCCGCTCACGGGTGCCGCGCATGATACATGCCTGCCGGCGGAACACCGCGCACAACGGCTGGAGCAGCCGCGATCCCACTTATAATCGCGGGTTTTGATGACGCGCATGTCGCCCATTTTAATGCCTAGCCGCTCCGCCGCCGCCCACCCGCCGCTTCCGGCCGCCCTCCGCGCGCGCCGCCGCTGCCGCGCATGCTGAAGCGCTTCGGCAACCCGGACGTCGCGAAGGCCGTCGCGAACCTCGTCTGGCTGGGGCTCGAACGGCTTACGCAAATCGGCGTCGCGATCGCGATCAGCGGCCTGCTGGCCCGTTATTTCGGGCCAGATGTGTTCGGCAAATGGCAGTATGCGAATACGCTTCTCCTGGTACTGGCGCCGCTCACCTGGGTGTGCGGCGCGGAAATCCTCGTCCCCACCATCGTCCAGCGCCCGCCCGCGCAGCTCGGCGCGGTGCTCGGCAGCGCGTTCGTGCTGCGCATCGCCGTATCGGTCGCCGCGCTCGCCGCGACCTGGATCGCGATCGCCGCGGGCGCCTTCGATCCGCTGGTCGGCGCGATGCTCGCCGGCCTGGCCGTCACGATGGTGTTCCGCGAGCCGTTCGTCGGCGTGATCAACGCGTGGCTGCAGAGCATGACCTACAGCAAGCCGCAGCTCGTCACCAGCATGCTCACCGCGCTCGCCAAGGCGCTGCTCGTCTGGCTCCTGGTGCGCGCGGCCGCCGGCCCCGCCCGTTTCGCGTGGCTGTGGGCGCTGGAAGCCGCCGCGATCGGCCTCGCGCTGCTGCTGTACTACCGCCATCGTAACGGCGGCGCGCTCGGCTGGACGTTCGACAAGCCGCTGTTCCGGCACTTTGCCACGGCCGGCACCGTGTTCTGGCTCGGCCTCATCTGCATGTACCTGTTCCTGAAGCTCGACCGCCTGATGCTCGAGCGCCATGTTTCGTTCGCCGATCTCGGCCGCTATTCGGCCGCGCAGCAGCTCAACGAGAACTGGATCACGCTCGCGCTGATGCTCGCGCAGACCATCGCGCCCGCGTTCGTCTACCGCGTGCAGGACGTCGCGCGGCTGCGCCGCAACATCGTCCGGCTGATCGCGATGACGGCCGGCCTGATGACGGCCGGCGCGCTCGTGCTCGACGCCGCCGCCCCGCTGATCGTCGGCAGGGTGTTCGGCCGCGGCTACGAAGCGTCCGTCGACATCTTCCGCTGGGCCGTCTGGCTGTCCGTGCCGGCCGGCATCGAGGCGATAGGCAATCTTATCGTTCTCAAATATCAAGCAAAATTCGTGTTGCTGACGAAATGGCTGCTCGCGCTAGCCATCGCCGCGCTCGTCAACCTGTTCGCGATCCCGCGGCTCGGCCTGTACGGCGCGCTCGTCGGGCTGGCGGCCGGCTATCTGGCTGCTGCTGCCGTCAACTTTTATTACATCCGTTTCAAGCTGCGAACATGACGTCCCCTGATTGCCCGCCCCCGCTCGACGACGTGGCCGTGCTGATGCCGGCCTACAACGGGCACGACGACGTCGTCCGGACCCTCGCGTCGTTTCGCGAGGATGCGCCCGTGCACGTGCTGATCGTCGACGACGGCAGCACGCCGCCGATCGTCGCGCCCGACCTGCCGGGCCTCGCGATCGACGTGCTGCGCATGCCCCGGAACGGCGGCATCGAACGTGCGCTGGCGGCCGGCATCGACGCGCTCGCGGCCCGCGGCTTCCGCTACGCGGCCCGCATCGATGCGGGCGATCTCGCCGCGCCGCAGCGCTTGGCGAAAGAACGCGCCTATCTCGATGCCCATCCGCGCGTGGCCTGCGTCGGCATGTGGACGCAGGTCGTGTCGCGCGCCGGCGAGCCGCGTTTCATGCTGACGCCCCCCGCCGATCCGCGCACGCTGCGCCGCACGCGCTTCCTGCGCTCGCCGCTCGTGCATCCGTCTGTGATGTTGCGCATCGACGCCGTGCGCGAAGTGGGCAACTATCGGGCGAAGTACCGCGCGGCCGAGGATCTCGATCTTTTTTTACGGTTAATGCAACGCTACGATTGCGCGAACCTGCCGGAACTCGGCCTGTATTACGAGCTTAACGAGGGCGGGATCAGCGCGACCAAGCGTCGGCGCCAGCTGGTATCGACGCTCACGCTGCTGCTGCGCCACTTCAACGTGCTGAACCCGTACGACTGGGCCGGCCTCGCCAAGAACCTGCTGCACTTCGTGACGCCGTACCGTACGCTGCAGCGCATCAAGCAGGCGCTGTTCGCCGCGCGACCGTCCGCCTGACGCGTACCCGGCCCCGTTCGCCCATTTCGACGCTTTATTTTTCTTTTTTTCATGTCCGCCACCTCCCCGCTGCGCATCGCGCTCGTCTGCAACACGGCCTGGGCGATCCATACGTATCGCCACGGGCTGATCCGTGCGCTCGTCGCGCGCGGCGCCGAGGTCGTGGTGATCGCGCCGCACGACCGCACGGTGCCGTTGCTCGAGCAGATGGGCTGTCGCTACGTGGCGCTTGCCGTCGCATCCAAAGGCACGAGCCCGCGCGAGGATCTCGGCACGCTCGCCGCGCTGGTGCGTCACTACCGCGCGCTGCGGCCCGATCTCGTGTTCCATTACACGATCAAGCCGAACATCTACGGCTCGGTGGCCGCGTGGCTCGCGCGCGTGCCGTCGATCGCCGTGACGACGGGCCTCGGCTACGTGTTCATCCAGAAGAGCCGCGCGGCGAGCGTCGCGAAGCGCTTGTACCGGTTCGCGTTCCGCTTCCCGCGTGAGGTGTGGTTCCTGAACCGCGACGATCTCGCGACCTTCACCGACGAGCGCTTGCTCGCGCATCCCGACCGTGCGCGGCTGCTGCACGGCGAAGGCGTCGATCTCGAACAGTTCTCGCCCGTGCCGCTGCCGGGCGGCGACGCACCCGTCTTCATCCTGATCGGGCGACTGCTGTGGGACAAGGGCGTGCGCGAATACGTGGAGGCCGCGCGTCTCGTGCGCGAGCGCTTCCCGAACGCGCGCTTCCAGCTGCTCGGGCCGCTCGGCGTCGACAATCCGAGCGCGATCGGTCGCGCGGACGTCGACGCGTGGGTCGGCGAAGGCATCGTCGAGTATCTCGGCGAAGCGCACGACGTGCGACCGCACATCGCGGCGGCCGACTGCGTCGTGCTGCCGTCGTACCGCGAAGGCGTGCCGCGCACGCTGATGGAGGCATCGGCGATGGGCCGCCCGATCGTCGCGACCGACGTGCCGGGCTGCCGCGACGTCGTCGCCGACGACGAAACGGGCTACCTGTGCCGCGTGCGCGACAGCGCGAGCCTTGCCGAACAATTGAATCGCATGATCGCGCTCGGGCCGCAAGGCCGGGCGGCGATGGGCGCACGCGGCCGGCACAAGGTCGCGGCGGAATTCGACGAACAGCAGGTCGTCGAACGCTACAGGGAGACCATCCATTCGTTGACAGGATTCACACTCTGAAGGAGCGCACCAGCAATGACCGCTAAAGGCACCATCCTCGTTACCGGCGGCGCGGGCTATATCGGCTCGCACACGGCCGTCGAGCTGCTCGACAACGGCTACGACGTCGTGATCGTCGACAACCTCGTCAACAGCAAGGCCGAATCGGTGCGCCGGATCGAGCGGATCACGGGCAAGACGCCCGCATTCCACCAGGTCGACGTGTGCGACGAAGCCGCGCTCGCAAAGGTATTCGACGCGCATCCGATCACCGGCACGATTCACTTCGCGGCGCTCAAGGCCGTCGGCGAATCGGTCGCGAAGCCGCTCGAGTACTATCAGAACAACATCGGCGGGCTGCTCGCCGTGCTGAAGGTCATGCGCGAGCGCAACGTCAGGCAGTTCGTGTTCAGCTCGTCCGCGACCGTGTACGGCGTGCCCGAACGCTCGCCGATCGACGAATCGTTCCCGCTGTCCGCGACGAACCCGTACGGCCAGTCGAAGCTGATCGCCGAGCAGATCCTGCGCGATCTCGAAGTCTCGGACCCGTCGTGGCGGATCGCGACGCTGCGCTACTTCAACCCGGTCGGCGCGCACGCGAGCGGGCTGATCGGCGAGGACCCTGCCGGCATCCCGAACAACCTGATGCCGTACGTCGCGCAGGTCGCGGTCGGCAAGCTGGAAAAGCTGCGCGTGTTCGGCTCGGACTACCCGACGCCGGATGGCACCGGCGTGCGCGACTACATCCACGTCGTCGATCTCGCGAAGGGGCACATCGCCGCGCTCGACGCGCTCGCGAAGCGCGACGCGAGCTTCGTCGTGAACCTCGGCACCGGCCAGGGCTACAGCGTGCTGGAAGTCGTGCGCGCGTTCGAGAAGGCGTCGGGCCGTCCGGTGCCGTACGAACTCGTCGCGCGCCGCCCGGGCGACATCGCGGAGTGCTATGCGAACCCGCAGGCCGCGGCCGACATCATCGGCTGGCGTGCGACGCTCGGTATCGAAGACATGTGTGCCGACCACTGGCGATGGCAGGAGGGGAACCCGCGCGGTTTTGTATAATCCGCTGTCCATTTTCCGAGCGATCCCATGCTCAGCTTCGCGTCCGGCTTCATCGTCTCCTTGCTCGTCACGCTGTTCATCGTGCGCTACGCGCACCTTCACGAGAAATTCTCGATCGACAGCGACCTGGCCGGCGTGCAGAAATTCCATGTGCGGCCGGTGCCGCGGGTGGGCGGCATCGGGATCCTCGCCGGGGTCATCGTTGCCGCGCTGGTGCTGTTCCGGCGCTATCCGACGATCTCCGGCAGCATTCTCGGCATCGTTGCCTGCGGGCTGCCGGCGTTCCTGTCCGGCCTCGTCGAGGACCTGACCAAGCGCGTGTCGCCGCGCGCGCGGCTGCTGTGCACGATGGGCGCGGCCGCGCTCGCATTCTGGCTGATGAACATCGCGGTCACGCGCATCAGCGTGCCGCCGCTCGACTTCCTGCTCGGCTACGTGGCCATCTCGGCATTCATCACGGTGCTCGCGGTCGCGGCGCTCGCGAATGCGATCAACATCATCGACGGGTTCAACGGGCTCGCGTCGATGGTCAGCTTCATGATGTTCGCGTCGCTCGCGTATGTCGCGTTCCACGTCAACGACCCGGTCGTGATGTCCGCGTCGATCATCATGATGGGCGCGGTGCTCGGCTTCTTCCTGTGGAATTTTCCCGCCGGGCTGATCTTCCTCGGCGACGGCGGCGCGTATTTCATCGGTTTCATGCTCGCGGAGCTCGCGATCATGCTCGTGATGCGCAACCGCGAAGTGTCCGCGTGGTACCCGGTGCTGCTGTTCATGTATCCGATCTTCGAGACCTGCTTCTCGATCTACCGGAAGAAGTTCATCCGTGGGATGTCGCCGGGGATTCCGGACGGCGTGCACCTGCACATGCTCGTGTACAAGCGGCTGATGCGCTGGGCCGTCGGGACGAAGCATGCGCACGATCTGACGCGGCGGAATTCGCTGACGTCGCCGTATTTGTGGCTGCTGTGCCTCGTCGCGGTGATACCGGCGACGCTGTTCTGGCGGCATACCGTGCACCTGTTCGCGTTCGTCGTGCTGTTCGCGCTGACCTATGTGTGGCTCTATCTCAGCATCGTGCGGTTCAAGGCGCCGAGGTGGATGGTGGTGAGAAAGCATCGGCCCGGCCGCTGAACCGCGTAACCGGTTTCCGGACGAAAAAAAACGCCCTGCTGGGCGCTTTTTCTCTTCTTGCCGTTCAGTTCACGGCCTGGGACCGCATCACCCGTTCGATACGACGCGCACCGACGGCACGCTCTGCAACACGGGGGCAACGGCCGTCTGGTATTCCGGCACCCAGCGCCGCAGATCGCGCCGTACCTCGTCGTCGGACAACACGCGATGCTGCATCAGCCACGGCAGCAATTCGTCGAGGAAATTGTCCGGCACTTCGCGCGCACGTGCGATCCGCAGCTTCGGGTGCGGCGTACGCGTCGTCGCCTCGTCGTCAGCGAGCAACTCCTCGTAGAGCTTCTCGCCCGGCCGCAGCCCGGTGAACTCGATGCGGATCTGTTCTTCCGAGAAACCGTACAGGCGGATCAGGTCGCACGCGAGATCGACGATCTTCACCGGCTCGCCCATGTCGAGAATGAAGATCTCGCCGCCATGCCCCATGCTCGATGCCTGCAGCACGAGCTGCGACGCTTCCGGGATCGTCATGAAGAAACGCGTGATCTCCGGGTGCGTGACCGTCACCGGGCCGCCCTTCGCGATCTGCTGCTGAAACTTCGGAATCACGCTGCCCGCGCTGCCGAGCACGTTGCCGAAGCGCACCGTCTCGAACTGCGTACGCCCGCTCGACTGCTGCAACGCCTGGCAGGCCATTTCCGCGAGACGCTTGCTCGCGCCCATCACGTTGGTCGGATTGACCGCCTTGTCGGTCGAGATCAGCACGAAGTGACGCACGTCGTGGCGGATCGCCGCCCGCGCCACGCGATAGGTGCCGAGCACGTTGTTGCGCAGCGCCTGCCATGCGTTGTGCTCTTCCATCAACGGCACGTGCTTGTAGGCGGCCGCATGGAACACGATGTGCGGCGCGTGACGCGACATCACCTGGTCGAGCAGCAGCGAATCCTTCGCATCGCCGATGATCGGCACCACGGGCAGATCCGGAAAACGCTCACGCAATTCCTCGGTCAGCCGGTACATCGCGTATTCCGAGAGATCGAATGCAACGAGCTGCGCAGGGGCGAAGCGCAGGATCTGCCGGCACAACTCGGAGCCGATCGAGCCGCCCGCGCCCGTCACCATCACGACGCGGCCGCGCAGCAGCGCTTCGACGTGCGGCGTATCGATCGTCACCGCGTCGCGGCCAAGCAGATCCTCGAGATCGATGTTCCGTACCTGCGACAGGAAGCCCTGCCCCGGCATCAGTGCGGTCAGCGACGGCAGCACCATCGCCTTCACGCCGGCACGCACGCAGAGGGTCGCGACGCGACGCTGGGTTTCGACCGACGCCGACGGAATCGCGATGATCGCGTATTCGACCTTCATCGCATCGGTCCAGTGCTTGAGGTCGTTGAACGAACCCAGCACCTTGTAGCCGTAGATTTCGCGCCCCTGTTTCGTGACGTCGTCGTCGAGCAGGCCGACCAAGCGCCATTCACCGGAGCGCGACAGTTCGCGCGCGAGGCTCGCGCCGGCCGTGCCGGCACCCAGCACCAGCACCGGCTTGCCCTTGCCCACCAGCCCACCGTACAGGTAGTACTCCTTCGTCGCGCGATACAGCGCACGCGCGCCGCCCATTGCCAGGAACAGCATCAACGGCGACACCAGCAGCACCGAGCGCGGAATGATCGGCTGCGGCTGGAACATCACGGCACCGATCATCACGATCACGCCGCCGCCCGCCACCGCCTTCGCGATGCGCATCAGGTCGGGCAAGCTGGCAAACACCCACAGCCCGCGATACAGGCCGAAGCCGCGGAACATCAGCGCATAGACGGGCAGTGCCCACGTCAGCGCCATCAGCGCGCCGCTCAGGAAATCATGCGGAACGCTGCCGTTGAAACGAACGAGATAAGCGAACAACCATGCGGCGACAACCGCCGTCAGGTCGAACAGGAAAGCACTCAGGGACAGCCAAGATGCTCTGGATCGCAACATCGGCGGGAAACCTCAAGAATTGTTTTCGGCGGCCGCTTGAAACCGGCGCCAACGCATGTCGATCAACCATCCGAACCATGCCAGGACACCATACCACGCAAGAAACGACAGCCATTGCTGCAGTTCGGGGCGGCCCTTTGCCCACGTGGCCAGAATTATGCCTGCGAGCATGATGAGGTACCAATAAAGGGCAGTCCGGCCGTGACTGACGCCCGACCGGACCATCCTTTGATAATAATGCTCGCGGTGCGCCTGCCAGAACTTTTCTCCGCGTAACAGACGTCTCAAAAGTGTTACAGATGCGTCTGCAATAAAGGGCGCGAATACCATGGCGGGAAACCAGATCGGCCAGACATCGGTACGCCAGCCCCAATAGCCCAGTGCGCCGGCCAGGAAGCCGAGCGGAATCGAGCCGGCGTCGCCGAGAAACAGTCTCGCCGGATGGAAATTGAGCAGAAGAAAGCCGAGCGCCGCGCCGGCCACTGCCGCGCCCGCCACGGCGAGATCGGGCGACGTATGCGGGCCGCCGAGCGCCGCGACCGCGTATCCGCCGAAGCCAAACAGTGCCATGCCGCCCGCGAGACCGTCGGCGCCGTCCATGAAGTTGTACAGGTTCGTCAGCCAGACCATCGCGAAACCCACGCCGGCGAGCAGCCACCACGGTGCGTCGGCCGGGAAGACGACGATCAGCGCGACGACTGCCGCGAGGTGCGCGGAGAATCGCACGCGGGCCGGCAGCCCGCGCCGGTCGTCGATCTGCGACATCGCGGCGAGTCCCGCGGCGGCGATCGCGATCAGCCAAAGCCGCGGCGCCAGCATCAGCAG
>NZ_BCPO01000025.1:0-2387 GCF_016586105.1 Burkholderia sp. E168m15 | reverse complement strand
GATCGTCCGCCCGCGAGACCGTCGGCGCCGTCCATGAAGTTGTACAGGTTCGTCAGCCAGACCATCGCGAAACCCACGCCGGCGAGCAGCCACCACGGTGCGTCGGCCGGGAAGACGACGATCAGCGCGACGACTGCCGCGAGGTGCGCGGAGAATCGCACGCGGGCCGGCAGCCCGCGCCGGTCGTCGATCTGCGACATCGCGGCGAGTCCCGCGGCGGCGATCGCGATCAGCCAAAGCCGCGGCGCCAGCATCAGCAGCGCAACGACACAGACGGGCACGATGCCCCATCCGCCGACGCGCGGTGTCGGCAGCGTATGGAGCGAACGGTCGTTCGGAATGTCGGTGGCCAGACGCCAGGCCCACCCGGTGGCGAGCAGTACGCGGAGAATCGTCGTCGAGGCGAATGCGGCGGCCAGGGCCACCGCGGCCGTGGTGAGCCAGGTGGGATTCGCGAGAAGCATGTGGCTTTTATTTTCGTGTATCGCGCGAACGATACCATGCGGCGGTCGCTTCGAGGCCCTGGCGGGTCGTATAGGGCGGCTGCCAGTCGAGCACGCGCCTGATCCGACCGGTATCGAGTTGCAGACTGCCCGTCAGGCGGTCGATAGCCGCACTGCGACCGGTCAGCTTTCCGAGCACACGCAACAGCGCCGGCGGCACCGCGATCAGCCTCGCCGGCTTGCCGAGCGCGTCGCCGACGAGGCGCAGCAGGCCCGCGACCGTCGGGGCGTCGTCGTCGGCGACATGGAAGCATTCGCCGGCCGCTCGCGGGTCGATTGCGCAACGCAGCAGCGCGTCGGCGAGATTGTCGACGTAGACGATGCTGCGGCGCGCCGAAACCGCGCCGAGCGGCAACGGCATCCCGCGCGCGACCGCGTCCATCATTCGCAGGAAGTTGGCACGGACGGCAGGGCCATAGACGAGCGGCGGACGAACGACGACGACATCGAGCCCCGCCGACGCGCCGCACTGCGCGAGCTGCCGTTCCGCCCGCAACTTCGAACGGCCGTATGCATCCTGCGGGTCGGGTTCGAACGCTTCCGACAGCGGTATTCCGCCGTCGCCCTCTCCGACCGCCTTGATGCTGCTCGCGAACACGATGCGGCGCACGCCGTGATGGCGCGCGGCGTCGGCGAGACGCAGCGTGCCGGCGACGTTGGTGGCATCGAACGCAGCGTCGGGATCGGGGGACTCGTCGCGCATCACGTGCACGCGCGCGGCGAGATGGATCACGCAATCGGCGGTCAGGTCGGTTGGCCACGCTTCATCCAGACCCGCGAAATCGGCGGCGTCGTGCACCCATTCGAGCACGCCGTCGATGCAGCCGCCCGGACGCCGTACCAACGCGGTAACCGTATGTCCGGCATCCAGCGCACGACGACAGACCGCGCGGCCGACGAAGCCGTTCGCGCCGGTGACGACGAGGTGACTCACCAGAGCCTCCAGCCAAAGCGGTTGTAGAACTTCAAGGCCGACGCGGCGAACATGCGGATGTGCGCGAAGCCCTTGCGCGACGCCCCCCCACCGTGATGGATGACGCGCACCGAGGGAACATACGCGACGCGGGCAATCTCGTGCGTGCGCAGGCTCAGGTCGTAGTCCTCGAAGTACAGGAAATAGCGTGGATCGAAGCCGCCGAGTTTCTTCAGGACTTCGGTGCGGAACAGCATGAAGCAGCCGCTGACGATGGGGGGGTCCCAAACGACGTCGCGGTCGTTGATGACGTCGCGCATTTCGTAGCGGGCGAGGCGCTTCGCAAAAGCTGCCCGAAACCGCGCCGGCAGGAAGCCGCGCACGAGCAGATCGAGCACCGCCGGGTAACGGCGGCAGAGATACTGCTGCCCGCCTGTGTCATCGCCGATCCATGGCGTGAGCGCGCCGACGTCGGGACGCGAACCGAGAAACGCACGGGCGGCAACGAGCGCGTCTGCGTCGAGATCGATGTCAGGATTCAAGATCAGGTGAAACGGGCGTGTCGACGATTCGATCGCGAGATTGTGCCCCCGTCCGTAGCCAACGTTGCCGTGGCCCGACAGAATCCGGGTGGTAATACCTTTCGTATCGAGATCATCAATCAATGCAGACACGTCTCCCAGCCCACCGTTATCGACCAGAAACAGATCGACCGGGCATTCGAGCGAAGCCGTACGCAGGCGGTCACGCGCCGCGACCAGACTGGCCAGCGTCTGCTCAAGTTGAACGGTATCGGGGTGATAAACGACGATGGAGATTGACAAACCATCGACATCGCTGGGGGGCACGCTTATTACATTCATCCGTGGTTCGACTGCGCGCCTGCATGACGAAGCGCTGGTTGGACAACTGCCGATGCATGAAATCACGCACTCATACGGTTACTGAATCGTACAAGCCCGCTTTTCGTT
>NZ_BCPO01000024.1:0-33944 GCF_016586105.1 Burkholderia sp. E168m15 | reverse complement strand
GATCGTGAGATCATCAATCAATGCAGACACGTCTCCCAGCCCACCGTTATCGACCAGAAACAGATCGACCGGGCATTCGAGCGAAGCCGTACGCAGGCGGTCACGCGCCGCGACCAGACTGGCCAGCGTCTGCTCAAGTTGAACGGTATCGGGGTGATAAACGACGATGGAGATTGACAAACCATCGACATCGCTGGGGGGCACGCTTATTACATTCATCCGTGGTTCGACTGCGCGCCTGCATGACGAAGCGCTGGTTGGACAACTGCCGATGCATGAAATCACGCACTCATACGGTTACTGAATCGTACAAGCCCGCTTTTCGTTTGAAATGCGGGGTCGACCCGATATTTTAACGCCTGCGTGCCCGGCAGCAATCATTAAATCAGTCCCCATTTTAAGCGCCGCTTCGACTACGACAAGCCGGCACCTCGACCGCATACTATGCCCTCTCCGTACACTAAGCTAGGCAGTTTTGACCAGCCGGAACGATTCGGCCTTCGACGAGTCAATGCTGCTCGCAGGTAACACATGGTAACGGCTTGCCCTGAAATTACCGTACTCAAGTCGTACCTGCATTCCGTGTCTGCTTAGAATGTACCCACGGCTCAACATGCCAGCCATTGGATACCGTGCAACTGTGCCTGGAATGCCCGCGCGGAGCTCATCAGAGCCGCCTGAGCACAGCCTTGCCGACATCGAACCACGGCACCAGTTACGGAAGCGACAACGCAACGCCCCCCTCAATAGATAGGTCCGTTTCACTCTATGCTCAACTCCTCGTCCGTGACTCCGACCTTGATCGTGGTCTTGGGCATGCACCGTAGCGGAACAAGCGTTCTCACGCGCGCGATGGAAACGCTCGGCGCCAATCTCGGCTCGAGACTCATGCCTGCGGCAGCGGGAAACAACGACAAGGGATTTTTCGAAGATATCGACGTCAACCAGATCAACATCGATGTCATGCACGCCGCCGGCTTCGACTGGGACACCATGGCACCGATCGACTCGAACGCGATCGATATGCACCGACTCGACGAGCTCCGTGTCAAAGCCGCGGCCATGATTCGCGCAAAATGCGGTGGCAAGACTTTTGCGCTCAAGGATCCGCGCATTGCCCGCCTGTCTTGGTTCTGGCAACCCGTCCTCGCTGGCTTGCAAATCCGCGTCGTATACGTCATTGCCATTCGCAATCCAATCAGCGTTGCACGCTCGCTCCTGGAGCGCGACCAATTTGCCGAAGAAAAATCGCACATCCTTTGGCTCGCTCACACTCTTTCCGCACTCGAGATGAGCTTCGGCAGCACGCGGACACTCATGAGCTATGATGCGCTGCTGGATGCACCCCAAGCGGAATTGACGAGAATCTCATCCGAACTGGGATTGCAGCTAATCGAGTCCGAGGCTGCAACATTCGCCCGTGAATTCATCGACGGCGACCTCAGGCACACCAGATTTGCTGCGGAAGACCTCAATCTGCTTCACTCCGCGCCTCGCCAGGTCAAGGCGCTTTTCGCCGCACTCGATGAATCGGTACGATGCAGACTTCCGGCCGACAACACGTTGCTGTCCTCTGCCGCCAGAGACGCGCGCACTTATCTTGACGACATCTCGCCACTTTTAAGATATGAATGGCAGCTCGACCGGCAGTTCCACCAGGCACAAGCGTCCGAGAAAGCAAGCGACGCTGCACTTCACGATCACCAGCGCGCAACCGACACATTGCATGCAACAATTGCTTCGCTTAACGAAACAATTCACGCATTGGAGCAGCAGCAGCAAGCATGGTCCCAAGCACTGCAAAGCGCCCACAGCGAGCGTGACGATGCGTTTAACAGACAGGAAGAACTCGCGGCGCAACTGCGCTTGACCCATGCGGCGCTCGCCGACACGGAATCGAAAATGACGACCGCCAGCGCAGAACTCGATGATTTACGTAGATCACAGATCGAAATCTTGACGTCGAAAAGCTGGCGGATAACATCACCACTGCGTGCGGTCAAACGCTTGCTGAAGAGAGCCTGACCGGGCAAAGATACAACTCGCCTGACTCGTCAGGCCTCGCATTCCTTTCTAGTGAATGCGGGCCGCCATATCTCCGCCCATGCCCGTTGCGCCGATAGTGCAACATTGCACGCATCCCCTGACCGGAAAGCCCCGCGAAACAAGCAGCCATCACGCATGGCACTACGCCGCCATATCCTCGCTCAGATCCTTCTGCTCGACCCACGGCTTGCGCACGCGCGGCGGGAAATTGGGACGAAAATCGCCACCGCTTATGGTCAGATTCGGGTTATAGAACGGATCGTTCCTGATGACATCCGCCCAGATTCTGCGAAAATTGTCGCATTCCTCAAGGAACTGCCGACGGCGATCTTCGTTTGTCGGCAGTCCGAGGCTCGCCGATTCGTGATGGAAAAGCAATGCACGCGGCGTCCATACATTCGCGTAACCCGCCTGTCCCAGACGCATGCCAAGATCCACGTCATTGAACGCCACCGCGAAATTGACCTCGTCAAAACCCGAGACTTCGAGAAAGACTTCGCGACGCATCACCACGCACGCGGCCGTTACTGCCGAGTACCGCTGAGTGCACGCTGCACGACCGAAATAGCCGAACGTTTCGCCTGGCTCTCCGACATGCGGATGCCCCGCAAGGCCGCCGATACCCACGACCACGCCACTGTGTTGGATCGTCCCGTTCGGATAAAGCAGCTTGGCACCAACGGAGCCGACTTCGGGGCGCAACGCGTGCCCGACCATTTCCCGCAACCAGTTCGGTTCGATCACTTCAATGTCGTTGTTCACGAAGGCGACCAACGGCGCATCCGTCTGGGTCACGGCCCAATTATTCAGCGCGGCAAAACTGTACGGCTTGTCGTAGTCGAGCAAACGCACCTTCGGCGATTGCTGCACCTGCGCGAAATACTCCATCGTGCTCGCTTCGACGCTGCGATTGTTCACGATGACGATTTCATAGTTCTCGTAGGTCGTTTTTTCGAGAATCGAGTCGACGGCAACACGCAGCAGTTCTACCTTGTCCTTCGTCGGAATGATGATCGCGACCTTCGGCTCAGGTGCAGGAACCGGCCACGTAACCTGGTAGTAGCCGAGATGCGGCTGACGTTTCACCGTCGCACTCCGGCCGGTTCGCTCAAGATGCTCGCGAATCGCACGCTCCGCGGCCTCATACGGATACAGCTTCTCGGTCGTGGCAAGCGCGACAGAACCACTGATTGCCCGCCAGTGGTAAAGAATGAACGGAATATGCCTGATGCGCTCCGGCGTCGTTTGCTCGCTGAAGCGAAGTGTCACGTCGTAATCCTGGCTACCGTTGAACGCACTCCGGAAACCGCCGATCTCCCGCAGTATCGACGTGCGGTATACCGCCAGATGCACCACCGCGTTCTGCGACAGCATCAGATCGTAGTTCCAGTCCGACTTGAACCACGGCTCGTAGCGCTTGCCCTGCTCGTCGATCTTGTCTTCATCCGAGTAGAGCATGTCGAGATCGGGCTGCTTGTTCAGTTCCACCACGACCATATACAAGGCATGCGCGGCTAGCTCGTCATCATGATCGAGCAGCGCGCTGAACTCGCCTGTCGCAAGCGACAACGCCGAATTGGTGGCTTCGGCAATATGTCCGTTCGTCTCGCGCCGCATATATCGGATTCTTGAATCCTGCGCTGCATATCGTTCGCAAATCCGCTGCACGTGCGGTTGCGGCGACGCATCGTCGACGAGGCACAGCTCCCAGTGATCGTAGAGTTGCTCGCGGACCGACTCGATACATCGGATCAGGAACGGTTCGGGCGTGTTGTAGAGCGGAACCAGTACGGAAATGAGCGGACGATACGCCAGGCGCTGGATATGAGCAGCGATCCCGGATACGTCATCCTGCGACAACGTATCGTAGCGTGTCACCCAATCACCATACTCGTTGCCTGACTGGCCCGCCAAGGTATCGATCGTGCGATCCCTGAGGGCATGCCGCAGCGCGCCAACGACGCCACGCGCCTTGACTAGCCGCATGGCTTGCACGGCATACGGGAAAACCAACGCGGGCTTATCGCGCAGCACACGGATCACCGGCTTCATGCGACGCCACGCCAGCGAAAGCCTTGACATGGGTTGAATCGAGAACCGCTTGATCCTGAAACGTCCGGGGCAACTCATCGGATCCAGGCGAATCGCCTGTACATTCGCCGGGAATACGACCATCGCACCCTGAGACGACAACGACGCTGCGGGCAGCGCCTGCGCAAGCTCCTGTGAAAAACCGGCTCCGGCATTGAAATAGAACGTCGGCGCAAGAATCCCGCTCTCGAGTTCGACCTCAAGCGTGACAAGGTTCCACCCTGCCGAGATTCGAGCATTACCGAAATCAAGCAGAAAATAAGGATCCGCCCCGGTGGCAACCCACCACGGCCCGTCAGGCGTCAAATCATTCGCGGGGTTGAGCGTCGGCTCGATCATATGAGTCATTTTTGAGTTGACGAGTTGCGGGACAGACTATCGCCGCCGGGAATTTGCACAAACAGGTCGCTTACCGTCTGATCGAATCGCAGCGTTGAACAATCGACTGCGACACGCTCAAGCGCGTTCGCCCGTACGGCGTTCCACAACACCTCGTCGCTATACAAGCGCACACATGCGTCGGCATATGCATCGGCATCATCCTCGGCTAGCAGGTGCACACCGGACTCCCACCCGAGTTGTTCGGCAATCAATCGGGTGGTCACCATTGGAACACCATACGATGCGGCACTATGCGCCTTTAGCGGGATGCCTGCGGCGATTCGAGTCGGGGCAATGACGACTCGTGCAGCGTCGTACCATGGCTCGAGTTCATCGACTCGGCCGACTAGGTGTACCGATCGATCCTTCAATGCGAAAACACTGGCTGCCCGGTTGTAGCCGACGACGTGGAGCTTAAGATCGGCACCAAGTTTCTCGAGAATCCTCGGCCAGATTTGCGTGACGAACCAGCGCAGCGAATCGGCATTGGGCGATTTGTCGTCGTGAATCCCACCGACGAACAGGAAATCGGAACGTTGCGCGAACGCACGCGGCGTCGGCGTCGGCTCGACCGCATGGCCGAGCACGTAGACGGGTCCCACGCCATGCGATTCGAATTGACGCTTCTCGGCTTCGGACACGGAAATGATCGCCTTGGCCGGACGGGTCAACGCAATTTCGTCTGCAATCATCTTGCGTGCTTCGTCTGACGACACGGTCTCGCCGGACAACTTTCGCTCCAGCAGTACTCGCGACGAGAACAACGATTCTGCGTCGTAAATGATAGCCGTGTCGCTCACCCACGGTGACTTGCCGCCGTTGGTTGCCCCGAGAAACGCTTCCATATTGTGCGGACGGCAAACCACGATTGCGTCGTAGTAGCCTGCCCGCTCCTTAAGAAATCGCGGAAGCTCGCGCGCGGAATGGTCACGCATTACCTCCACTGAAGCCGGAACCGTGCGCCGGATGGCTGGCCAGCTCTCGTCGTGGCGGAACATCGGGAAAAGCGTGATGTCTGCTCCCGCCTTTTCCAGCGCGCACAGAAGTTCCAGCGCGCGCGGGTACCCCGATCCCAGGCTTTCATGCGGGACACGGTCCTCGATAAAGAGAAGTTTCTTCCGGTTGCTGCGAGCTGCACGTGCCCACAGAATCTTGTCCGGTGCCGCCTCCTGCTGCTCCCGGAGCCAGCCCGCGTGCCGCTCGCGGAATATCGCGTGGTTTCGTTGTTGCAGTTGTAAAGCCTGGGCACTGGTCGATGCACTGCCGAATTCGTAATGCATGATCACGACGTCTGGATCGAACACCACGCGGTGCCCTGACTCCCACAATCGCAGGCAATAGTCTGTTTCCTCGTAGTAGGCAGGCGCATAGCGTTCGTCGAACGCATTCAGGCTTTCGAACAATTGGCGCGGGGTCAACAGGAACGCCCCGGAGCAATAGTCGACATCGCGGCGGAACATGTATTCCGCACCATCAGGTGCGGCACCTCGGCCATAGCCCGTGCATGCACCGTTTTGCCAGACTACGGATCCAGCCTCCTGAAGTAATCCGTCGGGCAGGATGATGCGTCCTCCGACAGCACCGATATCGCCTTCCGCCTCGCAAAGCGCAATCGCTGCCTCCAGCGAGCCCGCCATTAGAAGTGCATCGTTGTTGAGGAACAGCAAATACTTGCCGCGCGCCTCCTTCGCCGCCTGGTTCGTGCCTTTCAGGAAGTGCAAGTTCTCCTTGCTGCGGATGATTGTTGCACCTTCGATACGGTCGAGCAGTCGGGACGTTGCATCGGTCGATGCATTGTCAAGGATGATAACTTCCGCCTTGATCGCGCTATCGCTCAGCACTTCGGCAATCGATGCCAAACATGCATAGCTCAACTCGACGCTGTTATAGAAGATCAGCAAAATGCTGACGTCGGGCTCGGCATGCCGTTTGAATCGCAGCATTCCGCTCGAGGTCAGGAACGCGTCGAAACGAACCTTGAATCCGGCGCGCATCGCCGCTTTCGCATCGGTTCCCAGAGCGGCGTTGGAAGACCCCGGGGCCGTCGTCAACGATCCACCGGGACCGGACGCACCGGCGGCTGAAAGCGCCAGCGGCTTCACCGCTCCCGAGCCGCGAAGCCGCGTAATCACGGCACGCATCGGTGCCGTCACTCGCCAGGATGTGGAGTTCCGAAACGATTGAACGATCTGATCGCGTTCGCGAAGCTCGCTCTCCATCAATCTGTGCAGCTGTTCTTCATACTCGCTGCGTTGCTGGGAAAGTTTCACTTCCAGCCGCTCGACTTCGGAAGAGAGACGCGCGCACTCTGCCTTGCTTGCCGCGTGGATCGATTGCTCTTCCCGTGCCCGCGCCAGATCTGCCTCAAGCACAACGATGCGTTGACGGAGGGCCTCTTGAGCGGCAACTGCATCCTCGGCGCCTGATTCAAGCGTCTGTCGAACCGCCCGCTCCTGTGCCAGCTCCGACGCAAGTGCGCCGATACGCTCATCGAATCCGGCCTTGGCAGACTGCGCTTCATGCGAGAGCCGCACGATCTCGCCACTCAGGTTATTGGCATGCCTGTCGAGATCAACTGCCTGAACATGACGGCGAAATGCCTCGCCGCGCGCCGCGAACATTGCCCGAATCGTCGATGCAGCTGCCGGATCGTCACCGAGCGCCATCAGTTTGGCAATTAACGGTGCACTCTCGGCCCCAATACAAAGCACGCCAAGCCCCTCGGAGTTGTCGAACTCGAACGACGGGTACTTGGCCGACAGTTCCTGCCAAAGCTGCCAGACTCCGAACCCTCGCTCGCGCACGTTGATATCGTGAAACAGGACAACTGCTTGATCCGAGAGAGCGTCGAACCATGTATCGAAATCGTGCTTAACCGCCTCGTAGGTATGCAAGCCGTCGATATGGAGCAGATCGATCTCTCCTTGCGGACGAGTCGGAAAGTATGCCCTCGCCTCGTCGAACGTCATTCTGAGGAGCTTCGAGAACCCCGCGTAGTGAAGGTCGTTGAACTTGGATATGCTCTCGAATACATCCTCGTCGTACTGGCCGGCATGCTCGTCTCCCTGCCACGTATCGACGGCAAAGCAGCGCGTCGATAACCCGTACTGAGATACTGCCTGACAGAACGCCGAATAGGAATTGCCGCTGTGAGTGCCCAACTCCACCAGCACCCGTGGCTGTACCGCTTTCACGAGCCAGAATGCGGTTGCGATGTGCCCCGCCCATGCACCCGGAGAAACAAGCCGGCGGGGCTCCCAGAACAGCTCCCCGTCGATGCCCAAGGCCTCGATAATTTCGGGAAGCAAATATTGACCAGTTGTATTTTCCACTTGATTCCTTCGTAGTCGGATGACTGTGCCGCCCCCGCCAGCAATCGATCCTGTGTTCAGGCGAATCCGACGCAAACCGCTACAACGCATTTCTTATCCAGCTCCGTCAGGCCGCGCTAAGCAGCTCTCACGACGCAGCACGCGCGCTTATATCGGCTTGACGTCACGTCCGTAGTTGTCCTCAAAGCGCACGATGTCATCCTCGCTCAAATAGGCGCCCGATTGAACCTCGATCAGTTCAAGCGGGATCTTGCCCGGGTTCTCCAGCCGATGCTTCGCACCGAGCGGAATATAGGTCGACTGATTTTCCGTCAACAGCAACTCGCGCCCGTCGTTCATCACTCGCGCCGTGCCGCGTACGACAATCCAGTGCTCGGCGCGATGATGATGCATCTGCAGACTAAGGGACGATCCGGGGTTCACGATGATTCGTTTCACCTGGAATCGCTCGCCGTGATCGATGCTTTCGTAAGTACCCCATGGACGCACAACCTTGCGATGCGTCACGGATTCGTGCCGGCCCGACGCATTCAAGCGCTCGACAATCGTCTTCACGCGCTCGGTCTGGCTCCGATGAGCAACGAGTACCGCGTCCGCCGTTTCAACGACGATCGTGTCCTTCAGCCCGATGGCGGCAACCATCCGATGGTCCGCCCGGATATAGCTGCCCGTCACGTCTTCTGCCATCACATCGCCCGACAATGCATTGCCGTCGGTGTCTTTCTCGGTGATGTCGGCGAGCGCAGACCACGAGCCGATATCGCTCCAGCCCATGCCCGATGCAACAACCATCGCCGCGCGGCTCGTCTTTTCCATCACGGCATAATCGATGGAGATATCGGGACACGGGGCAAACGCTTGCGCGTCCAAACGTATGAAGTCCTCATCCCGCCGGGCCTGCGCAACCGCTTGCTCGATATTTTCCAGTACCGTCGGGGTATAGCGGGCCAAATCTTCCAGATAGGCCGACGCCTTGAGCATGAACATGCCGCTGTTCCAGTAATACCCGCCTTGGTCCAGGAAGCGCCCCGCCGTTTCGGCATCGGGCTTCTCCGTGAATCCGTCGACGCGGTACGCTCGACCGATTTCGTCCAGCGCAGCGCCACTGCGGATATAACCGTAGCCGGTATGAGGGCTCGTCGGCTCGATTCCGAAAGTCACGAGATACCCTTCTCGCGCGATATCGGCTGCCGACGATGCGAGCTCCGAAAACACGGCAGTGTCAAGAATGACGTGGTCCGACGGCAAGACCATCAGCAATGCATCCGGCGAGCGCTCGATAGCGATCAGCGCGGCGGCCGCAACCGCCGGCGCCGTATTGCGCTTCATCGGCTCCAGAACGATAGCCTGCGGTTTGACACCGATGCCCTGCAACTGGTCGGCGACCAGAAAGCGCTGATCCTGGTTTGCGACGACAATCGGCTCGGCCACGTCCGCCATGCCGGCCAGTCGGCGTACCGTTTGCTGGACGAGTGTGTGCTTCCCCGTCAGCCGCAAGTACTGCTTCGGATATCCGCCGCGCGACATGGGCCACAAGCGGGTGCCGCTCCCTCCGCACAAAACGACAGGATAGATGTTCACGTCAACTCCATTCTCTCCGGTGCTTCCTCAATGATCTGTTCGACAGTTCACTTCGTGCACCACTGCCATCAGTTTTCGCAAGACACCTAAGCAAGCGGTGCCACTCTGGGGGGCCACGCGAGACTGAAATCCTCACGATCGAGGGTAAGGTTCGGGCTGTAACACGGATCGTCCAGCAACATCTGGCCCCAACGCCCCATCATGTACGCGGTTTCACGCTGGAATCGCAGTTGGTTGGATGGATCGGTTTCCGGGCCGCGTGTCGCTGACTCGTGGTGATACAGCTCGGCAAATGGCGTCCATACGTTCCGGTAGCCCGCCTCGCGGACGCGCAAGCAGAAATCGACATCGTTGTAGGCCACGGCCAGATTTTTTTCGTCCAGCCCCTCGACTTCCCGGTAGATAGACGTGCGCACCAGCATGCATGCAGCCGTCACCGCAGAGAATGCGCTGACGAGACCGGCACGCCCGAAGTACCCACGCGTCGTCCGCGGAACGTGCTTATGCGCATTGCCAGCGACGCCCACGATTCCCAACACAAGACCTGCATGCTGCACGGTGTCGTTCGGATACAGCAATTTTGCACCGACTGCCCCCACTCCGGGCTGCAGCGCCAGGCCGACCATGTCGGACAACCAGTCAGGAGAAATGACTTCGACGTCGTTGTTGAGCAAACAAACAAACTCGCCGTTGGCAGCCGCTACCGCAGCGTTGTTCAGCGCCGAGTAATTGAACGGTCGATCGTCCCTCAAGACCCGAATTCTAGGATCCTGAACGAGAGACTCCAAATAAAGCAGTGCTTCCGCGTCATCCGAGCCGTTGTCAACGATCAGGATCTCGTAATTTTCGTAAATCGTACGCGCGAGAATGCTACCGATGCATTGACGCATCAGGTGCACTGCATTCCGGGTCGGAATAATCAGCGTAATGAGCGGCAGCTGGGCCGGCAGTGCATGCCGAACGCGATAGCCATATCCGATGTATTCGGCATGCGCTGCAGCCTTCAGCCGACCGAAATGCTCGTTGATGGACTTTTCGCCAACCAGCGCCGCATAGGGCTTGGCTTCAACGCCGCTTGACGTGCTGGTCGAATGAATACGCCAGTGATACAGCACACGAGGAATATGACAAATGGCGCTCGCGTCGACGCGCTCGATGCAACGCAGTGCGAGATCGTAGTCCTGCGACCCTTCATAGCCGATGCGAAACCCGCCGACCTCGTCCAGCAGTGCTTTCTCGTAGACCCCGAGGTGGCTGAACATATTGTGCGAATGAAACAGCTCGGGGTTCCACTGGCATTTGAAATACGGATCCCTACGTTTGCCGGCCTCGTCGATCTTGTCCTCATCCGAATAAATCAGACGAATTGACGGATTTCGCTCGATCGTATCCGCCACGCAGTACAGCGCATGCTCCGGCAAAAGATCGTCGTGATCCAGCAAGGCAACCCACTCCCCGGTTACCAGACCGAGCGCGCTGTTCGATGCAGCGGAAATATGGCCGTTCGTTTCGCGGAATACCACCTTGATCCGCGAGTCCAATGCGGCATAACGCTCGAGTAGCGGACGAATCGCCGGGTTCGGCGAGCGATCGTCGGCGATGCACAGTTCCCAATGAGGATAGAGCTGGCTCCGCACCGATTCAATCGCTTCCGCCAGCCATTCGGGACGCGGATTGTAGACCGGCATCACGACCGAAATCAGCGGTGCTTTTGCAAGCTCGCTGATGCGACGCGCGATTGCCTCGCGCATTGCGTCGTCGATCCGATCGTGTCGACTTATCCAGTTCGCGTAATCCTCAGGATCGATCGCCCCAGGTGCTCCGGCCATCATCCACGTCAGCTTGCGTCTGACGCCGCCCCAACCTTCACGCCGATAGACGGCATAGCCCTGCCGCAACAGGGCGCCAAGATTCCTGCCACCGGTGATCCGGCCTACGAGCGAACTGATTTTTGACAATGTCATCTGGATAACGGCGAGACTCAGGCTACTGCCGCCTCGTACTGCGACACGACCTCATCGGCCGGGCCGAATGCGCGAATCCGGCCCCGCTCCATCCACAGCGCCTTGTTGCAGACCTTGCGGATTTCGCTGTTGGAATGCATGGCTAGGACGACAATCTCGGCACGACTATGCAGATCCGCCAAGCGCGCCTCCGCCTTGTGCATGAACGATGCGTCGCCCACGCCCATCACTTCGTCGAGCAACAGGATTTCCGCATCGACTGCGGTGGACACGGCGAATGCAAGGCGAACCCGCATGCCGCTGGAATAGGTACGAATCGGCAAATCAAGATAGTCTCCGAGTTCACAGAACTCAGCGATATCCTGTTGTTTCTTGCGGATTTCGGCGTCGGACATCCCGAGTAGCAGACCCCTCAGACGAATATTCTGCATACCGGTGGAATTTTCATCCATGCCGAGGCTGATATCCAGCAACGGTACGGCCTTGCCGCTGCGCGACACGGTGCCGGCTGTCGGCGGGTAAATGCCCGCCATCACACGCAACAGCGTCGACTTTCCCGCGCCGTTGTGCCCGATCAGTCCAATGCGATCGCCACGCTCGAAGCGAACGTTGACGTCGTCAAGCGCGCGCACGACGATTACGCCATCACTGCCCTCGGCAATGCGATTGCGTCGTCCCATGCGCATGACCTGCTTCTTCAGCGAGCGTCCCTGCACGTCATAGATCGGCAAATCGAGCGTCACGTTCTTCAAATCGATATAGGCCACGACGTGCTCCTCAAACCCAGTACGGGATACGTTTCACATAACGACCGGTCAGCCACAACGCGACAATCCAGCCTGCCACGGCCATACCGGCCGTGACCCCCCATGTCAGCGCACTCGGCGCCTGCCCGATCAGCGGACCACGTACGACATCGATCAGATAGGCAAGCGGATTCCACTCGACGATGAAGGTATAGCGGTTCAATGCGTTGGGACGAAAGATAATCGGCGTCACGTAGAACGCCACCTGCAGCAATGCCGAAATGATCTGGGGAAGATCGCGAAAGCGTGCAGACAGCAAACCAACCGTCATCGCAATCCAGAGAATGTTCAGGATGTACAGCAGCAGGCCGGGGATAAACAATGGCAGAGTTTCCCAGCTCTTCACACCGAACACCGCGAGGAGCACGACGATGATCACGGCGTTGTGAGTCATCACAATCAGGTTTCGCCACACCACCTGCAGCATGTAGATCAGCTTTGGGGTTGCCATTTGCCTGATGTATGACGCGCTGTTGATATAGGCAACGCTACCGTCCTGAATCGTCTGCGAAAGCAGCCCCCACATCACAAGACTCGCTGCCAGGAACGGCAGATACGCGTGCATGTCTTGGCCGAAAAGCGTACCGTAGACGACGCCCAACGACCCGATCATGACGCCCATGCTGATCGTCAGCCAGAACGGGCCGACCCGCGAGCGCGCATAGCGCTGCCGGATTTCCAGCCAGCCTAGCAGCGTCCATAACCGCCAGGACACGATGCTTTGTTTAAGGTCTGCAATTGCGACAGTGAGCATGCGATTCTTCAACAATAAGTAGTTAGACGACAAATCCTGGAACCTGCCGTAATCGATGGATTACAGCTCCCCCGAGCGCCCGGTCAGTCCATGCCAGATGCCGAGCAATGAGAGCCGCAGGTGCGCCACGCGAGGCTGCATGAACAACGCGTAGATCGCAAGCCGGACCGGCATCTTGACCAGTTCGGTCGACTTCCAGCTCCAGGGTACGTAGGAACGCCGGATCAGCGCGATCGCGTTGCGGAACAGATAGTAGTGCCGAACCGCGCTGTGCCCCGGGTAACTCCGCCCGAACACCTTCACCGGCTCGCCGCCCAGTTCATGCTTCAACCGCAACGCCGGCGCGCCGAGCACCGAATACCCCTTCGAGCGCGCGCGGACACACCATTCGAGGTCGACGAAGTCGATGAACAGCGAATCGTCCATCGGGCCGATGTCGCGCCATACAGCCAGATTCACGCACGATCCCGACGTAATCAGAAAGTCGACCTCGACCGGTTGCACACCGTCCGGCTGAACCCGGCGCAGCTTCACGTACCCGAAGCGGACGAACGGCGCGACGCCGCCCAATCGCGCATCCTCGTACGCGGGGCCGACGAGCGCCACGCGACGATTACGCATGCGCTCGGCCGCCATTGTCCGAGGCAGTTCGACCAGCAATTCGTCTGACGGCTCGCTATCCTGATCGAACAGCAATACCGACGTACAGTTCGCCGCGGCCAGCCGTTCGATGCCCTGGTTGAGCGCCGTCGCGATGCCAAGATTGGCGCCGTTCGCGACATAGTCGATACGCGCGTCGAGCCCGAGCGCTTCCGGCGCACTGATGCTCTCCGTGTTATCCACCACCACGCATGGCCATACTTTGGCGAGCCGGTTCGCACGGACTACGCAACCGCTATCCGGCCGGTAGAACACAATCACGACACCGGTCTGCTCCTGAACCCCGGAATTCTGATTCAAGTTACTCACTCAGGCACAGCTTCAGCGCATCGGCCCAGTCCGGCAACCGCAACCCGAATGCTTCGGTCAGCTTGTCGTGCGACAGCCGCGAATTGGACGGGCGCTTGGCGGGAACCGGGTAGTCGCTCGCCGGAATCGGCAACACCTTCGGCGCATGCTCGCCCATCGCCTGGGCGAAGATTGCCTCGGCAAACCCGTGCCACGACGTGGCGCCCGCGGACGTGAAGTGATAGACGCCGGAACGCCGCGCCCACCAGTCCGCGTCATCGGCCGCCAATGCCTGCGCGACGATGTGCGCGGTGGCGGTGGCGATCGTCTTCGACCATGTCGGGGCGCCAACCTGATCCGCGACGACACGCAACTCAGGACGCTCGCTCCCGAGCTTCAGCATCGTCAGCAGGAAGTTCTTGCCGCGGCGGCCGTACACCCAGCTCGTCCGCAGGATCAAGTGTGCGCAACCTGTCGCCGCGATGGCCTGCTCGCCCTCCAGCTTGGTCAGCCCATAGACGTTCTGCGGGTTGGTCGCGTCCGTTTCGACATAGGCACCCTCTTTGGTGCCGTCGAACACATAGTCGGTTGAGTAATGAACCAGCGCTGCACCGAGGCGCGCCGCCTCCTCTGCGAAAGCACGCGGGACTTCGACATTCAGCCGGCGCGCGGCGTCGACGTCCGCCTCGGCCTTGTCGACGGCCGTGTACGCGGCCGGGTTCACGATGATCGACGGCTTCAGCTCGCGCACGACGCTGCGCACCCGATCGAGGTCGGACAGGTCGAGCATCGAGCGGTCGCATGCGACCACGCGGCCGAGTCCTTGCAGCGAGCGCAGCAGTTCGAACCCGACCTGACCATTCACACCCGTCACGAGAATCGTCGGCTCAGGAGTCACACCCACCTCACGCATAAACTTCGGCTTCGCTCAAACGCTTGCCGGCCGCATCCTTCGCCGCCAGCAGCGGCTCGAAATCGATCGGCCACTTGATCCCGATCTCCGGGTCGTTCCACACGATGCTGCGCTCGTGTTCGGGGAACCAGTAGTCGGTCGTCTTGTAAAGGAACTGCGCGGCCTCCGACAGCACGACGAACCCGTGCGCGAAACCGGGCGGCACCCACAGTTGCCGATGGTTGTCGTTCGACAGCACCACACCCACCCACTTGCCGAAGTTGGGCGAATCCTTGCGAATGTCGACGGCGACGTCGAACACTTCGCCCTCGACCACGCGAACGAGCTTGCCCTGCGCGTGCTGGATCTGATAGTGCAGGCCGCGCAGCACGCCCTTCGACGAGCGCGAATGGTTGTCCTGCACGAATTCGACGCCGGGTGCGACCTGCTCGGCGAATTCCTTCCCGTTGAAGCTTTCGTAGAAGAACCCGCGCGCGTCCCCGAACACCTTCGGCTCGATGATCTTGACTTCGGGCAGCGCCGTTGCCGTTACTTGGATGGCCATGCGACTTGATCCGTAAGAATGTTCTTGAGGTACTGACCATATGCGTTCTTCGCGAGCGGCTGGGCGAGCTTCAGCACTTGTTCCGCGTCGATCCAGTTGCGGCGATACGCGATCTCTTCCGGGCATGCGACCACGAGACCTTGCCGCTTCTGCAGCGTCGCGATGAAACTGGCCGCCTCGATCAGCGAATCGTGCGTGCCGGTGTCGAGCCACGCATAGCCGCGCCCCATGATCTCGACGTTCAGCGCACCGCTGTCGAGATAGCGCGAGTTGACGTCGGTGATTTCGAGCTCGCCGCGCGGCGACGGCTTGATGTCGGCCGCGATGTCGCACACCTGGTTGTCGTAGAAGTACAGGCCCGTCACCGCGTAGTTCGAACGCGGCTTCGCGGGCTTCTCCTCGATCGATAGCGCGCGGAACGACTTGTCGAATTCGACGACGCCGTAACGTTCCGGGTCGTGCACGTGATACGCGAACACGGTCGCGCCCGTTTCCTGCGCATGCGCGCGCTCGAGCTGCTTCGCGAGGTCGTGACCGTAGAAGATATTGTCGCCGAGGATCAGCGCCGACGGATCGTTGCCGACGAACTCCTTGCCGATGATGAACGCCTGCGCGAGACCGTCGGGCGACGGCTGCACCGCGTACTGGATGTTCATCCCCCACTGGCTGCCGTCGCCGAGCATCGACTCGAAGCGCGGCGTGTCCTGCGGCGTCGAGATGATCAACACGTCGCGAATGCCCGCGATCATCAACGTCGACAGCGGGTAGTAGATCATCGGCTTGTCGTACACCGGCAGCAGCTGCTTCGAGACGACGTGCGTGATCGGATACAGCCGGGTACCGGAACCGCCGGCGAGAATGATGCCTTTACGTGCCATCGCTTCTCTCCTCAAGTGCGTTTCGCGTAGTTCGTCTCGACCCACTTGCGGTACTCGCCCGATGCGACCTCATCGGCCCACACCTGGTTGTCGAGATACCAGTCGACCGTCTTTGCCAGGCCGGTCTCGAACGTTTCCGCGGGCTTCCAGCCGAGTTCGCGTTCGAGCTTGCGCGCATCGATCGCGTAGCGGCGATCGTGGCCGGGCCGGTCGGTCACATAGGTGATCTGGTCACGGTACGAACCCGCGGCCTTCGGGCGCGCCTTGTCGAGCAGGTCGCACAGCGTATGCACGACTTCGAGGTTCTTCTTCTCGTTCCAGCCTCCGACGTTGTACGTCTCGCCCGGTACGCCGCGCGCGAGCACTTCGCGGATCGCGCTGCAGTGGTCGCCGACGTACAGCCAGTCGCGCACGTTCTGGCCGTCGCCATACACCGGCAGCGGCTTGCCCGCGAGCGCGTTCGCGATCATCAGAGGGATCAGCTTTTCCGGGAACTGGTACGGGCCGTAGTTGTTCGAACAGTTCGTCGTCAGTACCGGCAGACCATACGTATGGTGATACGCACGCACTAGGTGGTCGGAGCCCGCCTTCGTCGCGGAATACGGGCTGTTCGGCGCGTACGGCGTCGTCTCCGAGAATTGCGGGTCGGTAGCCGACAGCGAACCGAACACCTCGTCGGTCGACACGTGCAGGAAGCGGAACGCGGCCTTGTCGGCGTCGTTCAGGCCGTTCCAGTACTGACGGGTGGCCTCGAGCAGCGTGAACGTGCCGACGACGTTGGTCTGCACGAAGTCCGCGGGACCGTGGATCGAGCGATCGACGTGGCTTTCCGCGGCGAAGTGCAGCACTGCGCGGGGTTTGTGCTCGGCCAGGAGCGCGTCAAGTGCGTCACGGTCGCAGATATCGACGCGCGCAAACACGTGCTTCGGGTTTCCGTCCAGCGACTGCAGCGTGCGCAGGTTCCCTGCGTACGTCAGCTTGTCAACGTTGAGCACGGCTTCGTCGGATGCGCGCAGCCAGTCGAGTACAAAATTGGCACCGATAAAACCCGCGCCGCCCGTAACCAGGATCATGAGGCTCCCTCAAATAACGTGCGGCAGACGCCATCAGGCGCCTGCCACATCAGATTCACAAATGCTAGTAGCTTGTGATTGCCACGTCCAACCGGGAATTTTAACCGGTCGACATGGCCTCCAAAGTCATGAAATGCTAATTTTGTTGGGGAAAGCGACAATTATAGGTAGCCGCCCCCTGCAAAAGCCATGCCGCTAACAACTTGATACAGCGCTTCGAACCCTTTCCGGGCGTGAAATTTCTTGCCAAATCAACGCACGGTTGCGGAACATAAATTGCGCAGTGGCCCATTGACCAGATAATTTTTTCGACATTCTCGATACTCGCAAAATTCGCTGCCCCATGACCCTCCCCCCCATCGCCATCGGCGACATCCAAGGCTGTCATTCCGCTTTCCAGTCGCTGCTCGACAAGCTCTCGCCCTCCGCCGACACGCCCTTCTGGATCGCCGGCGACGTCGTCAACCGCGGCCCGGGCTCCCTCGCCGCGCTGCGTGCGATCGTCGACCTCGGCTCGCGCGCGACCGTCGTGCTCGGCAACCACGACCTCCACCTGCTCGCGGTCTCGGCCGGGCTGCGCACCGAGCGTCCGGGCGACACGATCGGCGAAATCCTCGACGCGCCCGACGCCGACGCGCTGCTCGACTGGGTCCGCCATCGCCCGTTCGTGCATGTCGAAGACGAAAAGCTGCTCGTGCACGCCGGCGTGTTGCCGCAATGGGACGCCACGCTCGCGCTCGAACTCGCCGACGAACTACAGCGCGCGCTGCGTGCCCCCGACTGGCGCGACACGCTGCAAGGCCTGTACGGCAACGAGCCGAATCAATGGGCGCCGAACCTGAAAAAACGAGACCGGATGCGCGTCGCATTCAACGCGTTCACGCGCCTGCGCTTCTGCACGCCCGACGGCGCAATGGAGTTCAAGGCAAATGGCGGCCCGGACAGCGCGCCGCCCGGCTACCTGCCGTGGTTCGACGTGCCGGGGCGCCGCACCGAGGACGTGACGGTCGTGTTCGGGCACTGGGCCGCGCTCGGCCTGATGTTGCGCGACAACGTCGTCGCGCTCGATTCAGGTTGCGTATGGGGAAATCAGTTGTCGGCCGTGCGGCTCACGGCCGACCCTGCGCAGCGCACGGTCACGCAGGTGCAGTGCGAAGCGTGCCGTTCGCCGGGCGGCGAATGACGGCACGCTGATTCGCCCGCCCCCGGCCGACCGCGCATCAGCCCTCGCGCCCCGGCACCGGCGCATCGGCTGCCGCGTCGCCCGTCGCACCGGCGCCGAGCTCGGTCGCCGGATACGCATGCTTCTGCAACTCGGCGAGCGACTCGGCCGTCGGCTTGCCGACCTTCTCCTGCAGCGTCGCCAGTGCGGCCGCGATCGCGTCGCGCGCCGCCGCGGACGTCGCCCGCCGGTCACCGCCCGGCGCGATCGGTTCGCACACGTACAGATGCGCGACGAGCGGGCCGCCGCGCAACACCATGTCGAGCGACGTGCCGAGCGACAGATCGCCCGTGTAGGCCGGCGCGACCGACTGCCGCCCGTGCGCGTCCTCGTACATCAGGCAGATCGGCTGCACCGCGCAGCCGGCCGATACCGCGGCCTGGAACAGGTTCGCATGGAACGGCAGCAGTTCCTGACCGTCGGACGTCGTCCCTTCCGGAAACACGCACATCAGCCCGCCGGTGCGCAGGCGCTCGGCCATCTCGTGCATGATCCGCATCGCCTCGGTACGCTTCTCGCGCTGCAGGAACACGGTGTCGAGCTTCTCGGCGAGCCAGCCGACGACCGGCCACTGCCGCACCTCGGCCTTCGACACGAACGGCGTCGGCCGCCACGCGTTGACCGCATAGATGTCGAGCCACGACACGTGGTTGCCCACGACGAGCGCGCTCGCGTTGAGCCGCGCGCCGTCGTTGTGGACGACGAGGCGCATCCCGCAGATCCGCAGCAGCTTGAGCGACCAGCGGCGTATCAGCTCGGCGCGGCGCGCGGGCGTGACGTGCGAAAAACGCAGCGCGACGATCACCATGCCACGCAACAGGTGAAAGGCGAGACGCAGCTTGCGAAAGGCGATCATGGCGAAGGTTCCGCGTGGTTCAGTGGCGCTCGAACGCGACCTGTCCGGCCACGAGCGTGGTACGCACGGCGGCCGGCAGTTCGTAGCCGAGGAACGGCGAATTGTGGCCCTGGCTCTTCAGCGCACGCGGCTCGACGCGCCAGTGCGCGCGCGGATCGAACACGCACAGATCGGCCGCGCCGCCTTCGGCGAGGCGCCCGGCCGGCAGTTGCAGCACGTCGGCCGGCGCGGACGTGATGCGGCGCAGCGCCCGCGCGAGCGGCGTGCGCGTCTCGTCCGCCCACTTCAGCGTCAGCGACAGCAGCAATTCGAGCCCCGTCGCGCCCGGCGTCGCTTCACCGAACGGCAGCAGCTTCTCGTCGTCGTCGACCGGCGTGTGATCCGAGCAGATCGCGTCGATCGTGCCGTCGGCGAGCGCCGCGCGAATCGCTTCGCGATCGCGCTCGCTGCGCAGCGGCGGATCGAGCCGGAACTGCGAGTCGAAGTAGCCAATGTCGACGTCGATCAGGTGGACGTGGTTCACGCCGACGTCGCAGGTGACGGGCAGCCCTTCCGCCTTCGCCGCGCGCACGAGCGCGAGCCCGGCCGCCGACGACAGCCGCGCGAGGTGCACCCGTGCGCCCGTCACGCGCATCAGTTCGAAAATCGTGTGGAGTGCGATCGTCTCGGCCGCGACCGGCACGCCGGACAGCCCGAGCCGCGACGCGAGCGCGCCGCTCGCGGCCACGCCGCCGCGGCCGATGAACGCGTCGAGCGGACGCAGCCACGTCGTGTAGCCGTAGGTGCTCGCGTACTGCAGCGCGCGCAGCAGCACCTGCGTGTCGCGCACCGGCACGTTGGCATGCGTGAAACCGACGCAGCCGGATTCGGTCAGCGCGACCATCTCGGTGATCACCTCGCCCTTGAGGCCGACCGTCAGCGCGCCAAGGGGATGCACGTTCGCCTGGCGAAGATTGCGTGCGCGGAACTTGAGCATTTCGACGAGGCCCGGCTCGTCGAGCACGGGATCGGTGTCCGGCGGGCACACGAGGGTCGTGACGCCGCCCGCGACGGCCGCGGCCATCTCGGACGCGAGCGTCGCCTTGTGTTCGTAGCCCGGCTCGCGCAGCCGCGCGCACAGGTCGACGAGGCCGGGCGCGACGATCAGGCCCGACGCGTCGATCGTCTGGTCCGCGTTGAAACCGACGGGCGCGCTGCCCAGCGCGGCGATCTTGCCGTCCGCGACGAATACGTCGGCCTGCCCTTCGGTGCTGGCGACCGGGTCGATCAGCGTGCCGCCTTTGATATGAATCTTCATGCGCTGTCTGTGAATGCGTTGATTGCGTTGAATGCCTGAACGAGGGGGCGCGAAAGCGGGCTCAGTCGCTATTGCCGGCGACGATGCCCATCACCGCCATCCGCACCGCGATGCCGAACGTGACCTGGTTGAGGATCACCGATTGCGGACCGTCGGCGACCTGCGAATCGATCTCGACGCCGCGGTTCATCGGCCCCGGATGCATCACGATCGCGTCGGGCGCGGCGAGCGCGAGGCGCTCGGGCGTCAGGCCCCACGTCTTGAAGTACTCCTGCGCGGACGGCAGCAGCGCGCCGCTCATCCGTTCGTTCTGCAGACGCAGCATGATGATCACGTCGACGCCCTTCAGCCCCTCGTCGAGGTTGTGGAACACTTTCACGCCCATCTGCTCGAGACCGCCCGGCAGCAGCGTGCGCGGGCCGATCGCACGCACTTCCGGCACGCCGAGCGTGGTGAGCGCGTGGATGTCGGAGCGCGCGACGCGCGAATGCAGGATGTCGCCGACGATCGCCACGCGCAGCTTCGTGAAGTCGCGCTTGTAGTGACGGATCGTGTACATGTCGAGCAAGCCCTGCGTCGGGTGCGCATGACGGCCGTCGCCGGCGTTGATCACGTGCACGTGCGGCGCGCAGTGCTCGGCGATCAGGTACGGCGCGCCGCTCGACGCGTGGCGCACGACGAACAGGTCGGCATGCATCGCCGACAGGTTGTTGATCGTGTCGAGCAGCGATTCGCCCTTGCTCGTCGACGACGCGTTGATGTTCAGGTTCAGCACGTCGGCCGACAGGCGCGTCGCGGCAATCTCGAAGGTCGTGCGGGTGCGCGTCGAGTTCTCGAAGAACAGGTTGAACACGGACTTGCCGCGCAGCAGCGGCACCTTCTTCACTTCACGGTCCGTCACGCTGACGAACTGCTCGGCGGTATCGAGGATGTGATTGACGATCGAGCGCGGCAGGCCCTCGATCGACAGCAGGTGCTTCAGCTCGCCGTTTTTCGTGAGCTGCGGGTTGCCCTTCAGGAAACCGTAGCGAAACCGGTCGGGGCTCGCGGCCGCCGCGGGATTGCCGGTGCGGCCAGTGGTGTCGGTGGTCATGGTGTGCGTGATTCCAACTATGCAAACGGGCCGCGGTGCAAACCAGCGGCCCGGGATACGGTTCGCGTGTCGTTCAGGCGCCGTGCGACTCGCTCTGGGCCTCGAGACGCAGCGTGAACCGCGCCTCGTCGCGCGCGAGCACGAGCGTCGCGTCGGCCGGCACGTCGAGCGTGCCGCCCGCGAAGCGCGCGGCGACCGGCAGCTCGCGGCCGCCGCGATCGGCGAGCACTGCGAGCTCGACCGCGGCCGGACGGCCGTAGTCGAACAGCTCGTTGAGCGCCGCGCGCACGGTGCGCCCGGTGTACAGCACGTCGTCGACGAGCACGATGCGCGCGCCGTCGATCTCGAACGGCAGCGACGTCGGGCTCGCCTGGCTGTGCAGCCCCTTCTTCGCGTAGTCGTCGCGATGCAGCGCGACGTTGACGACGCCGAACGCCGGTGCGCCGAGATCGCGTGCGAGGCGCTCGGCGAGCCACGCACCGCCGCTGTAAATGCCGGCGAGCCGCGGGCCGCCCGGTTCGGCGAACGCCGTGCCGTACGCGGCGCGGATCTGGTCGAGCAGGACGCGGTAAAGCGCCTCGGCGTCAATGGTGCTCATGGTCGGACAATTGATCGAGATACTGTTGAAGAATGACGCGCGCGGCTTCGGCATCGAGCATGTCGGTGCGAGCGCGGCCGCGCACGTTGCGCTCGCGCAGCCCGGCTTCCGCCTCGACCGACGAATAGCGCTCGTCGACCCACGTGACGGGCAGCCCGAAGCGGCCGTTCAGCTGGTTGCCGAAACGCTTCGCCTGCTGCGTCATGTCGTGCGGCGTGCCGTCCGGATGCATCGGCAGGCCCACGACGAGCGCATCCGGCCGCCATTCGGCCAGCAGGTCGCCGACCGCCTTGAAGCGGTGCTCGCGGTTCAGGTTCTGGATCACGACGAGCGCACGGGCCGAGCGCGTCAGCGCGTTGCCGATCGCGACGCCGATCCGTTTTTCGCCGTAGTCGAACGCCAGGAGCGTCGCATCGCGCGCGCTCGCGCCACTCATGCGTGCCCTGCCTCGCCGGACAGCATCGACGAGCTGACGCCGAGCAGGCCGAGCGCGGCTTCGAAGCGCTCTTCGGCCGGCGTGTCGAACACGATGCGCGGATCGGCGGCGACGGTCAGCCAGCCGTTGCGGGCAATTTCTTCCTCGAGCTGCCCGGCGCCCCAGCCTGCATGGCCGAGCGTGAGCAGGAAGCGCTTCGGGCCGGTGCCCGTCGCGACCGCCTCGAGCACGTCCTTCGACGTCGTCATCTCGAGCCCGCCGTCGACGGACATCGACGAGTTGTAGCTCGCGCCCTCGACCGGCTCGTGCAGCACGAAGCCGCGCTCGGTCTGGACCGGACCGCCGAAGTACACCGGAATGTGCAGCAGCGGCTCGATGTCGAGCTTCAGGTCGATGCGGTTGAACAGCGATTCGAGATCGATGTCGGTCGGACGATTGATGACGAGGCCGAGCGCACCGCGCTCGCTGTGATCGCAAAGATAGACCACCGTTCCCGAGAACGTCGGATCGGCCATGTTCGGCATGGCGATCAGGAACTGGTTGGTGAGATTGATGCGATCGGAAGGCTTTGACATGGTTTGAATTTTAGCAAAGACGCCGCGACCTGACCGGGCCGCGATCAACAAGCAACGCCGCGCCACGCTGGCAACGGCGCGCGCGGATCACACGGCACTCTAACACGCGCGCGGGCGCTGTCGGCAGCGTGTTGCAGGCCCGCGCGGCAAGGGCCGCCGTCGTGTGTCCGTCCCCTTGTTCGTCAGGTCCGGCCGAGCGCCGTGCCGAGCGCTTCGGACGCCGCAGTAAGATCCGGCGGCGCGACGCCGGCCGCGATCTTCAGAAGCGCCGCGCGCAGCATGTCGGACGCGTGGCGGTGCGCATCGAGGCCGCCGTCGGCAAGCGGCACGCCGTGCGCCGCGCGACGCCATGCCAGACCGAGCGTGTCGGCCAGCAGCGCCGCGTGACCGAGCCCGAGCGCGCACGCGGCCGTGCCGACCCGGTAGGCGGCGGCGGACGCATGCCACGCGGCGCCCGGGTCGGCCGCGGCCGGGTTGGCCGCAAGGTCGGCCATCGATGCATCGGCAGTCTGCAGGAAATCCTCATAGGCATGCGCGTTGACGGTCACGACGCCGAGCGCGCGGGTCGGCGCGGCGGTGACCGCCTCGTGCTCGGCCCGCGCGGCATCGGCCTCCCACAAGGCTTCGGAGGCTGGCGTGCCGGCCACGTGCCAGTCGACCGTCAACCCGTAGTCGTGCAGCACGTCGACGAGCGCGACGTCCTCGGCCGCGGCGCCGAACAGCGCGAAATCGCGCCACAGCAGCGCCACCGTCTCGCGCACCAGTTCGGGCGGCGCGCTGCGCCGGCCCTGCGCGTGTTCGCCGAGCAGCAGGTTGGTCCGCGCGAGAAAGCGCTTCAGCTCGGGCGCGCCGCTTGCGCGCAGCGCGCGCACGCACGCGGCCGCGAGCCGCCAGAAATCGTACGGCCCGTCGTCGGTGAGCGCGGCCAGCATCGCGTCGAGTTCGTCGAGCGCCGCGCCCGGCGCGCCGGGCTCGGCACGCAGCACGCCGAGCAGCGCCTGCTCGTAGCGGGCACGAATCCGGATCGCGAATGCATCGGGCAGCGCGCGCAGCGTGGCAGGCGGCACCGCGCGGCCGACCAGCGCGAGCGCATCGAGCGGCGCGCTCGTGCGCAGGTCGGCGGCGCTTTGCGCGCGCAACGCACGGAAATGCTCGAAGAGAATGGGCGAGCACGCAAGCTCGCGCAGGTTGTGGCGGCCGACGGCCGCACGGAAATCGCGCAGCGCGGCACGCCAGCCGGCCGAGGTCGGCTCGGTGGCGAGGAGCGGCACGGTGGCCGACAGTTGTCCGGCGAAACGCGCGGCCGGCAGCCAGCCGGCTTCCGCGAGCACCGCCGCGGCCGCGGCAAGCGGCGCCGCTGCATCGTCGCGCCGCTCGAATGCGTCGGCGGCCGCCGCCAGCCATGCGTCGGCCGCACGCACGGCCCCGCCACGCGGGTTGGGCAATGCGTCAGGGTGGGGAACGTTCGCCGGATCGGACGTCATGGACACGCGCGCCTGTCATCGTCAAGTCGCTCGCGCGAACCGCGGCGCGCGAACGCCGGGCCGGTGCGAGGCCTGAGCGGAGTGCCCGTGGGCGACGGGCCCGGTCAGATCTGGACCATCTCGAAGTCTTCCTTGCGGGCGCCGCATTCGGGACACGTCCAGTTGATCGGGACGTCTTCCCAGCGCGTGCCCGGGGCAATGCCCTCTTCCGGCAGCCCGGCTTCTTCGTCGTAAATCCAGCCACAAATCAGGCACATCCAGCTCTTGTATTCCATCTTAAGCCGCGTCGGGGAAAAGTCGGTAAATTCGGGAGCCATGATGGTACCGTGTCGGGGCCGGACTGCCTAGCAATCGCGCTGGAGGACGGCGCCTACGTTGCGCTGCGCTAAAAAATCCGTCGTACCGGCCGGATTCCACCGCATAATGGTTGAAAAGTGCGGCCTGCCGGGCAACACAGGGCCGAACCCGCCCATTCGCCTCGCCGTCCGCATGTCCGTCGCTCGTCCGTTTTTCTCTTGCCCCATTTTTACATGTCCAGCAACGCCCCTCCGATCGTCCTCACCTTCGGCCTGTCCGATCCCACCGGCGGCTCCGGCCTCCAAGCCGATCTGATGACCCTGGCGAGCATGGGCTGTCACGGCGTGTCCGTCCTGACCGGCTATACCGTGCGCGACTCGGCCGCCTGCGATGAAGTCACCGGCCTCGACCCCGATGTCGTCGCTGCGCAGGCGCGCATGCTGCTCGAAGACATGCCGGTTGCCGCGTTCAAGATCGGCGCGGCGACGCGCGCGGAAGTCGTCAGCGCGATCGCCGAAGTCGTCGCCGACTACGACGGCGTGCCGCTCGTGCTCGCGCCGGACTTCACGCTCGACGACGAACACGTGCTCGCCGCCGACGACCTGCGCGAATCGATCGCCGACCTGCTGGCGCCGCAAACCACGTTGCTGGTCGCCGACCACGCGACGCTGATCGCGCTCGCGCAGCCGGACGGCGATGCCGAGGCGCCGAATCTCGACGCGGCCGTGTCGCACCTGCTGTCGCAGGGCTGCGAATACATCCTGTCGTCGGAAACCGGTTCGCACCGGCTCGTCAATACGCTGTACGGCGAGGAAGGCCAGCTTCGCGAAGACATGTGGGATCGCTCGCCGCACCGGCTGATGGGCATCACCGATACGCTCGGCGCGGCCATCGCGGCGCTGCTCGCGAACGGCCAGGAGCCGCCCGAAGCCGTGCGCGAGGCGCAGGAATACCTGTACCAGGCCGTGCGCGACGCGTTCCGGCCCGGCATGGGCGCGTACCTGCCCGATCGGTTCTTCTGGGCGCGCAGCAATGACGACTCCGACACGCCGCCGGCCGTGAAGGCCGATCTGGTGCCGAGGACGTCGCATCGGCATTGAGTTGCGCGCGGCGGGCAGGTCCCGCCGCCGCGAACGGCATGCCGAATTCCACGTGCAAATAAAAAAAGACCCGCATCGCTGCGGGTCTTTTCTTTTGGCTGGAACGCGCATCGCTGCGCGCTCCGGACACCATCGACCGAAGTCGATTACATGTCCATGCCCATGCCGCCCATGCCGCCCGGCATGCCGCCCGGCATCGGTGCGTCTTCCTTCGGCAGTTCTGCGACAGCTGCGTCCGTCGTCAGCAGCAGGCCAGCAACCGAAGCTGCGTTCTGCAGTGCGGTGCGCGTGACCTTGGTCGGGTCGACGACGCCGGCTTCAACCATGTCGACGTACTCGCCCGTTGCTGCGTTGTAGCCGTAGTTGCCCTTGCCTGCAGCAACTGCCGCCACCACGACGCTGGCTTCTTCGCCGCCGTTCGTGACGATCTGGCGCAGCGGCTCTTCCATTGCGCGCAGCACGATCTTGATGCCGGCGTTCTGGTCGGCGTTCGCGCCGGTCAGGCCTGCGATCGCGGTACGAGCGCGGATCAGCGCGACGCCGCCGCCTGCCACGATGCCTTCTTCCACAGCTGCGCGGGTTGCGTGCAGTGCGTCTTCGACACGTGCCTTCTTTTCCTTCATTTCGACTTCGGTCGCAGCACCGACCTTGATCACTGCAACGCCGCCTGCCAGCTTGGCCACGCGCTCTTGCAGCTTTTCACGGTCGTAGTCCGACGTCGCTTCTTCGATTTGCGCGCGCACTTGCTTCACGCGTGCTTCGATGTTCACGGCTTCGCCTGCGCCGTCGATGATCGTCGTGTTTTCCTTGCCCACTTCGATACGCTTCGCCTGGCCCAGTTCTGCCAGCGTTGCCTTCTCGAGCGTCAGGCCGGTTTCTTCCGCGACGACTTGACCGCCGGTCAGGATCGCGATGTCTTCCAGCATCGCCTTGCGACGATCGCCGAAGCCCGGCGCCTTGACCGCAACGGTCTTCAGGATGCCGCGGATGTTGTTGACGACCAGCGTCGCGAGTGCTTCGCCTTCGACGTCTTCTGCGATGATCAGCAGCGGACGGCCAGCCTTCGCGACTTGCTCGAGCACCGGCAGCAGATCACGGATGTTCGACACCTTCTTGTCGTGCAGCAGCACGAACGGGTTGTCGAGGACGGCGACTTGCTTGTCCGGGTTGTTGATGAAGTACGGCGACAGGTAGCCGCGGTCGAACTGCATGCCTTCGACGACGTCGAGCTCGTCGGCCAGCGACTTGCCGTCTTCGACGGTGATCACGCCTTCCTTGCCGACCTTGTCCATCGCTTCAGCGATGCGATCGCCGATCGACGAATCGCTGTTCGCCGAGATCGAGCCGACCTGTGCGATTTCCTTGTTGGTCGTGCACGGCTTGCTGATCTTCTTCAGCTCTTCGACAGCCGCTGCGACTGCCTTGTCGATGCCGCGCTTCAGGTCCATCGGGTTCATGCCCGATGCGACGTACTTCATGCCTTCGCGAACGATCGATTGCGCGAGGACGGTTGCCGTCGTCGTGCCGTCGCCTGCGTTGTCGCTGGTCTTGGAAGCGACTTCCTTGACCATTTGCGCGCCCATGTTCTGGAGCTTGTCCTTCAGCTCGATTTCCTTCGCGACCGACACACCGTCCTTGGTGACCGTCGGGCCGCCGAAGCTGCGCTCGAGCACGACGTTGCGGCCCTTCGGACCCAGCGTGACCTTGACTGCGTTGGCGAGAATGTTCACGCCTTCGACCATCTTCGAACGGGCGGAATCGCCGAATACGACGTCTTTAGCTGCCATCTTCTAACTCCTTGAATTCTTGGGAATATGTACCGTCGGAGGACGCTTACTTGGCGTTGACCACGGCCATGATGTCTTCTTCGCGCATGACCAGCAGTTCCTGGCCGTCGACCTTCACGGTCTGACCTGCGTACTTGCCGAACAGGACACGATCGCCGACCTTCACGTCGAGTGCGATCGGTGCGCCCTTGTCGTCGCGCTTGCCCGGGCCGACCGCGAGGATCTCGCCTTGATCCGGCTTTTCAGCAGCAGCTTCGGGGATCACGATGCCCGAGGCGGTCTTGGTTTCCTGATCCAGGCGCTTGACGATCACGCGATCGTGCAAAGGACGAAGGTTCATATTCACTCCTCTCTTGACTGAGATTGAAGAACGCTTAGGGAATCTGCCCGGCTTATCGCCCGGCAGAGAATTGTTAGCACTCTCGTGCAGCGAGTGCTAATTATATGGACGGGTTTTGACAAATTCAAGAAGGGGAACCAGAGGAATTTTTGGGGCGGCGACGCGGCGGGAAAACCCACGAAAACAACCAAAAACCCTTTCAAAACAAATCCATGACGTACGCAACCGCCCCGGCGGAAGGGCTCGAGCGGCCCGCGCCTGTCATCCAGCCCCGTTTGGACACCGGGTAAGCCCGGAGTTCCTGAGACCGATGACATCGCATCGAAAAAACCGTGCGGACGCCGATTTCGTCTGCCGCGACGTGCTCGTTCGCCGGCGTCGCCGGGCCGCTTCACGCGTCGGCGCAGTCCGCGTCCGTCAGCGGCCGGAAGATCCGGCCCTCCGTCTCGACGGTCGTGGCCAGCCGCCGGGCGAGGCCCTTCGCGCCTTCGCGCATCACGACGTCGTGATTCCATCGGAACAGCGGCCGTGCCAGCGGCTCCAGCCAGTTCATCCAGCCATGCGTGCGGATGTGCCAGTCGTAGCGCACGACGGTGCGCGCGCCGGCGGCGGCGAACGACCAGCGTCCGTCGCCCTCGATCGCGCCGCTCGCACGACCTTCGAGCGCATGCGGCCGCTCGACGCGCCGCACGCGCATGTCGAAGGTCAGCCGGTACGGCAGCGCGCCCTTCCATGTATACCGGTGCAAGGCGCCGACGCCGCGCGCGTCGCCCGGCTCGAGCTCGACGGTACGCACGGCGCCCTTCCACCAGTCGGGCCAGCGGTCGACCTGATAGATCGCATCCCAGACCGCCGCGAGCGACGCATCCACCCGCCAGGTCGTCGAAAACCGGTATTCCGCCATGCAGCCTCCGGCATGCGCGTTCGGGAACGCGGATCGGCGCGCCGTCAGGGCGCGAAGAAACGCTCGGGAAACGCGACGTCGATCTCCACGTCGTCGAGCGTCACGGTTTCGAGCGGCACGTCGTCATCGTCGGCGTAGCTCACCACTTTCAGTGGAAAACCATCCGCGGCGTCGAGCCACAACCGGTAACGATGCACGCCGTCGACCGCGTGCGCGGGCGCGCCCGTGACCAGCACGCGCTGCGCGGTCCGGCCGCCGACGGCTTCCTCGCCTTCGATCACCGTCGCGCCGCCCTGCTGCAGCGCATGCACGTTGCGCAGCAGTTCGCCGACGTCCGAGCGGTCGACCCGGTGGCCGGCGCGGTCGCGCACGAGCGGATTGGACGGCGACAGCGTCAGCGCGGGCGGCGCATGCGTGCCGAACGGGCGCAGCCGCACCTTGCCGTCCCCGGGATCGTACGCGAGCACCGCGCCACGATGCGGCGACACGAAATCCATCCGGACGAAGCCCGGCTTCAGGTACGCGTAGCGGATTTCGGTGCGCTCGCCGTCGCGCGCCGACGAGCGGATCGTCGCGCGGTACGAGCGGACGTGGTCGAAATGCGACTGCGCGACGGTCACGGGATCGGCTGTCATGCTCGCTCCTATCAGGCTCGCGGCCAGCAACGCGGCGATCACGGCGCTGCCTCGACATCGAGTACGCCTTCCATCCCGCGCTCGCGATGGCTGCGGAAAAACAGCAGCCGGTGCGTGCAATAGTAGGCGAACCGGCCCGGCTGCTGCGGCGTGAAACGAAACGTTCTCGGCGTGGTGCCGAGCTCGGTATGCACCGCGATGCCCGCCTGCGGCGGCGCGTCGATCTCGAAGCTGTGCGGCACCACGCCGGGCTCGGCCGATACGGTCAGCTCGACCGGCACGTGCGCGCGGACGATCACGTGGTTCGGCCGGAAGAAATAGCTGCCGCCGACGATCGTCACGCGCTGCACGCCATCGGCATCGACCGGCACGCGCACGGGTGCATCGCCCTGCGCTTGCGCAAGCATCGTGCCCGCGACGACCGCCGTCAGCACCACCCCCTTCATCATCGCCGTCTTCATCGCCTGCTCCCCGCGGGCACCGCACGTCATCCCTTCCACGCGTCGGTCGGCCCGCCCAGCGCGCCGCATGCGTCGATCGCGAGTTCGCGCAGACGCCGTTCGTCGCCACGGCCGGACAGCGCATAACCCATGCCGCGATCCGACCAGAAATACGTGTATCGACCGTCGGCCGACATCGCCCGCGGCGCGAGGCGACGCGCATCGTATGCGGTCATGTACAGCGTCACGCGCGCGCCGTCCGCGCGCTGGTACATGAGCTGCGCGGCCGGCCCCGCGTCGCCGGGCAGCAATCGACCGCCCAGCAGCGCGTAACCGTATTCGTCGAGCGACGGCGCGCGCACCGGCCGGCCAATCCGCGCCGACAGCCACGCGGCGAGACGCTTGGGATCGGCCGCACCGACTTCCACCGGATGCTCGTGGTCGGCGGCGTACACGGCGTACGCGACATCCGCGCGCGTGGCGAACGCCGGTTCGCGGCCGAACGCCACCCAGCCCGCATGCAGCGCGACACCGATCAGCAGCCCGGCCGCCAGCCCGGCGAACGCGTGGGCGACGGCGCGCCAGCGCGGCGCGCGGCGCTGCACGAACAACGCGGGCGCGGCGGCCGGCAACGGGAACAGTGCTTTCAGCGCATCGCGCTGAGCACGGTAATGGGCGAATCGTTCGGCTTCCTGCGGATCGGACTGCAGGCGCTCGAGCATCTCGCGCCGCTCGTGCCCGGACAGTTCGCCGTCCAGCAGCGCGGACAGCAGTTGCGCCGACGCATCGTCGTCCTGCTGATTCGAAGGCTTGCGCGGATCGTCCATCATGGCTTCCCGATCACCCGTAACGTGGCCGTGCCGTGCGGCGACGGCGCGTCCGACAGCAACGCGCGCATCTGCGCACGCGCCCGCGCGAGCCGCGACATCACCGTGCCGACCGGCACGCCGAGCACTTGCGCGGCATCGCGATAGCTCAACTCCTCGAGCGCGACCAGCAGCAGCACCTCGCGCTGCTCGACCGGCAGCCGGTACAGCGCGCGCTGCACGTCGCGCAACTCCAGGCCGCCGACCTCGCCGGCGGGGGCAGCCATCGTCTGCCACGGCGCCGTCGCGTCGTCGACCGCGATCTCGTGCCGCGCGCGCAACTGATCGATGAAGCGGTGCCGCAACAGCGTCAGCAACCACGCGCGCAGGTTGCCGCCGTCGCGCGGCGGCCGGTTCAGCGCACGCTCGAGCGTGTCCTGCACAAGATCGTCGGCCCACGCGCGCTCGCCCGTCAGCGCACGCGCATAGCGCGTGAGATGCGGAAGCCACACCAGCAGGTCCGACTCATAGCTCATCGGGATGCCTCGCGCGTCGCCGCGCGGTCACGGCCGTGCGACGTGCCACATGCCGCCGATTCCGTCGCCGCCCGCGTCGCCGGCCTTGTGGTCCATCTTCCAGCGATACAGCGGGCGGCCGCGGTACGCCCACTGCTTTTTGCCGTCGTCGCGGGCGACGAGGCTCAGCGCCCCCGACGCCTTGTCGTACGCGTCGGCGAGCGCGGGCGGCCAGTTGGCTGCGCACGTGCCGTCGCACATGCTCTTGCCCGGCGCATCGCGATCGAACACGTACAACGTCATGTGCGCTTCGTCGACCAGTTTCCCGTCGCCGACCTGTGGCGGTTCCGCGGCCGCCGGCCGCACGATCGCCGCCGTCAGCGCGGTGGCGAAGAGCATCCGTTTCATTCCCGTTCTCCTTGACGTCGTGTCGCGACACGGTGCCGCCGGACGGGACGATCGGCTGCGTCGCGATCATTATCCCGCCGGCCGGCGGTGCCGGAACTCGGTATGTAAACGGACAGGGATGGCCGGTTATTCCATGCCACGCCGCGACGCGCGGCGGCGATCATTCATGCGACGAAAGCGAGCGGAAGCCTGAAATAACAACGCGGCATGACATCGCTGTCATGCCGCGTTGCGCGACCCCTGTTGCAGGGGCCGTATCGCGCGAGCGTCTCGCACGACGGCCGATACGGCGCCGTCGTGCGGGTTCGGCCGGTTACCTCGGCAGTGCGCCGGTCAGCGACTGAAGCAGTGTCGTCACCGGTGCGAGCGGGTTGTTCGCCGAGCCGTTGCCCGAATGCGGCGTCACCGACAGGCCCGGCGCGGAACCGATCACCGTGCCCACCGACGTGCCGGCCGCATTGACGACCGTCGCCGTCGAGTTGGCGCCCGTCGTCAGCAGCGAACCGACCGCGCCGGCCGTACCGCCGGCCGCATTCGCGCCCGCGCCGAGCAGGCTGCCGCCCGCCGCTGCCGTCGAACCGGCCGCCCCCGACAGCGCGCCGGCCGCCTGGCCGAGCGCCGCCGGACCGGACCCGAGTGCGCCCGTCACCGAACCGAGCGCACCGGTCAGTGCGCCGGCCGGGTTGCCGCCGGCCGGGTTGCCGCCGCCCGTCAGGCCGCTCACGAGGTTCGTGATCGGGGCGATCGGGCTATTGCCGGCCGCACCGGACAGTGTGCCAACCACCTGGTTGACGACGCCTTGCACCGGCGCCAGCGGATTGGAGCCGCCGAGGTTGCCGAGGGCACCCGTCACCGAGTTCAGCGCGCCCGTCAGTGCACCGGCCGGATTGCCGCTGCCGAGCGTACCGACGACCTGGTTCACGACGCCCTGCACCGGCGCCAGCGGGCTCGTGCCGCCCAGCGCGCCGAGCGCACCGGCCACCGAGCCGACCGCGTTGCCGAGGGCGCCCGTGGCCGTCCCGACCACGTTGCTCAGCGTGCCGGCCGGGTTGCTGCCGCCGAGCGTGCCGACGACCTGGTTGACGACGCCTTGCACCGGCGCCAGCGGGTTCGTGCCGCCGAGGTTGCCGAGCGCGCCCGTCACCGAACCGAGTGCGCCGGTCAGCGCGCCGGCCGGATTGCCGCCCGGCAGGGCGTTCTGCAAACCGTTGACGAGGTTCGTGATCGGCGTGATCGGGCTGCCGCCGCCTGCACCCGACAGCGTGCCGACGACCTGGTTCACGACGCCCTGCACCGGCGCCAGCGGGTTCGCGCCGCTGAGCGCGCCCGTCACCGAGTTCAGTGCGTTCGTCAGCGCACCCGCAGGATCGCCGTTGCCGAGCGTGCCGGCGAGTTGCGTGACGACGCCTTGCACCGGCGCGAGCGGGCTGCCTGCACCGCCGACGTTGCCCAGCGTGCCAGTGATCGTGTTGACCGCGTTGCTCAGTGCGCCGGTCGGGTTGCCGCTGCCGAGCGTGCCCGTGACCTGGTTCACGATGTTCTGGATCGGGGTGATCGGGTTCGCGCCGCCGCCGAGGTTGCCCAGGGCGCCGGTTACGGTGCCGAGGGCGCCGGTCAGTGCGCCAGCGGGGTTGCCACCGCCGATGCCGCCCAATGCGCCCGTCACCGTGCCGAGGGCGCCGGTCAATGCGCCGGCCGGGTTACCGCCGCCAACACCGCCCAATGCGCCTGTCACCGTGCCGAGCGCGCCGGTCAATGCGCCGGTCGGATTACCGCCGCCAACACCGCCCAATGCGCCCGTCACCGTGCCGAGGGCGCCAGTCAAGGCGCCGGTCGGATT
>NZ_BCPO01000023.1:0-108160 GCF_016586105.1 Burkholderia sp. E168m15 | reverse complement strand
GCGCCGGTCGGATTACCGCCGCCAACACCGCCCAATGCACCCGTCACCGTGCCGAGTGCGCCGGTCAATGCGCCAGCGGGGTTGCCGCCGCCAACGCCACCCAGTGCGCCCGTCACCGTGCCGAGCGCGCCGGTCAATGCACCGGCCGGATTACCGCCGCCAACGCCACCCAGTGCGCCCGTCACCGTGCCGAGCGCGCCGGTCAATGCACCGGCCGGATTACCGCCGCCAAGCGCGCCCGTAACGCCATTCACTACGCCTTGCACCGGCGCCAGCGGGTTCGAGCCGCTGCCGAGGTTGCCCAGCGCCCCCGTGACCGTACCAACGACGCCGGTGAGTACACCGGCCGGATCGCCACCGCCGATCGTACCCGTGAGCCCGTTCACGACACCCTGAACCGCTGCCAGCGGATTCGAACCTCCGCCGAGATTGCCCAGTGCGCCGGTCACCGTACCTACGGCACCGCTCAGCGCACCTGCCGGATTGCCGCCACCGAGCGCACCTGTTACCTGACTCACGACACCTTGTACGGGCGCCAGCGGGTTCGAGCCACCGCCGATGCCGCCCAGTGCGCCGGTAACCGTACCCACGGCACCGCTCAGCGCACCTGCCGGGTTACCGCCACCGGGCGCACCCGTTACCTGATTCACGACGCCTTGCACCGGTGCCAGCGGGTTCGAGCCACCACCAATACCGCCCAGTGCGCCCGTTGCCGTGCCGAGCGCGTTGCTCAGCGTCCCCGTCGCCGTATTCAGCGCACCGGTCAATGCGCCGGCCGGGTTGCCGCCACTCAGCGCACCCGTTACCTGATTCACCACACCCTGAATCGGCGCCAACGGGTTCGCGCCGCCACCGATGCCGCCCGGTGCGCCCGTTGCCGTGCCGAGCGCATTGCTCAGCGTCCCCGTCGCCGTGTTCAGCGCTCCCGTCAACGCACCAGCCGGGTTGCCCCCACCGAGCGCACCCGTCACCTGATTCACCACGCCCTGCACCGCCCCGAGCGGCTGCACCGTGCCGCCGCTACCACCGAGTGCGCCGGTCACCGCCCCCACGGCGCCCGACAGCACTTGCCCCGGCTCGCCGAGCGATGTCTGGATCGCGCCCGACCCTCCCGCCGTCACGGTGACCGAGCCCAGCGGCGACGTGCCCGTCGCGACCAGTCCGACCGACACGCTGTTCGTCGGCGGATTGACGATCACCTGCGGGATCGGGAGCGAGTCGAGCGCCCCCGCCATCGCGGAACCCGAAGCCAGCACCCCGAACACCGTCGCGACCGACAGCGCCACACCCGTCAATTTAAAATTCTGTCCCATCGTTATTTTCCCCATCTCGGTTGGCACTACGTTGATAAAGCATGGGGACGGACTGCACGAAGCGTGCCAATTCCAAAAACGGGATTGATTCGTCTGCCTAATGATCGGCAATAACGCTTTTTAATCGATTTCTGGCGAAATTCCTGAATTGCGGAGCCCGAATCGTCTGATGAAAAAGGCCGCCGGAACGCGGATGTAACGTAACGTTTGCGAGCCCCGTAGTAACGTGTTCCGGTACATTCCGCGTAACGTCGAAACACGCGAGCACGATGAGACCCCATACCGCCATAGCGGACTGCCCATTACGCATTTCAGAAATATGAAAATGCATTGATAAATCGCGAATTTTCTGATTTTATTTTATCGCGCGATTTTCTTTCTTATCGATTACGCAGATCATTTACGATTGCGTGGATTTCGATAGTCCTGATAGCAGAATGAAAAACTGTGAAGCAAGCGCATTGCCGCCGGCGCGTGCCGGCGGCTGAAACCGCATCTGCGCGCCGCAGGGTCAGCCGAAGCGGGCAGGCCGGTACGGATGAGGATCGATATAGGTCGGCGCGCCCGTCATCATTTCGGCGAGCAGGCGGCCGGTCACGGGCCCCAGCGTGAGCCCGTGATGGCAATGGCCGAACGCGAACCACAGATGACGGTGCCGCGACGCCGGCCCGATCACCGGGCGCATGTCGGGCGTGCACGGCCGCATCCCGAGCCACGGCTCCGGGTCGAGCCGCTCGCCGATGCCGAACGCGTCACGCGCCAGCGGTTCGGCGCGCGCGAGCTGCACGCCGGTCGGCGGCGCGTCGGGCAGCGCGATCTCGACGCCCGTCGTGAGCCGCAGGCGGCCGCCCTCCATCGGCGCGACGACGAAGCCTGCCTCGGTATCGCACACGGGCACGTTCAGCGGCGTGCGCGTCGGCCGGTAGTGCATGTGATAGCCGCGCTTCGCGCGCAGCGGAATCCGGTAGCCGAGCGGCGCGAACACCTGATCGGACCACGGGCCCAGCGCGACCACGGCCGAGCGCGCCGAGATCGGCCCGTGCTCGGTCCGGACCTGCCAGCCGTCGTCGACCTGCACGAGCGTCGTCGCGTCGCCGCGCACGAACGTGCCGCCGTCGCGCTCGAACAGCCGCGCATAGGCCTTGGTCAGCCCGCCCGGGCTCGACACGGTCTTCGGGTCCTGCCAGTGGAACGCGCCGCAGAACGCGTCGCCGATACCGGGCTCGCGCGCACGCAGCGCATGCGCGTCGAGCACGGTCATCCGCAGCCCGTGCGCGGCGGCCACCCGCTGCTGCGCGCGCGCTTCCGCATCGAACAGCGCGGGCGAACGGAACGCCTCGATCCAGCCGCCGTCGTGCACGAGCGGCTGCGCGTCGGTGCGCGCGAGCAGCGCATCGTGCTCGACGACGCTCGCCGCGACGAGCGGCAGCAGGTCGCGCGCGGCGGCCGCGAGCCGCCGCGGCGACGATTCGCGCCAGAAGCGCGCGAGCCAGCCCGCATACGCGGGCAGCGCGCGGTAGTCCCAATAAAGATCGACCGAGCGGTTGCGCGCATAGCGCAGCAACGTGCCGAGCCGGCGCGGAAACGCATACGGCACGACCGACGAGCGCTCGATCAACCCGGCATTGCCGTGGCTGGTTTCCTCGCCGGGCGCGCGCCGGTCGACGAGCGCGACGCGCAGCCCGCGATCCTGCAGATGCAGCGCCGACGACACGCCGACGATGCCGGCCCCCAGAACGATGACGTCGAAATCCATGCTTCCCCGCCCTGTGTCGAGATGGATGCGCGGTGCGCCGGCCCCGCGGCCGGCACGCGACGGCGCTTACTTCGCGATGATGTCGCGCTTGAAATACTTCTGCGACAGCGCGCTCAGCGTGCCGTCCTTCTTCAGCGCGTCGAGCGCGCCGACGATCTTCGCCTGCAGCGCCTTGTCGTTCTTGCGTAGCCCGAAGCCGGTGCCTTCGCCGAGCGTCGCCGGATCCTTCAGCGGCTCGCCGACGATCTGGTAGTCGCGGCCGGCCGGCTTGTCGAGGAATCCGTCCTGCGCGGTCTGCGCTTCCTGCACGGCCGCGTCGAGACGCCCCGCGACGAGATCGGCGTAGATCTGGTCCTGATCCTGGTACGACACCACGGCCACGCCCGCATTGGCCCAGTGCGCCTTCAGGAAATCCTCCTGCGACGAACCCTGCAGCACGCCGACGTGCTTGCCGCGCAGGCTCGCGACGTCGGGTTTCAGCGGCGAGCCGCGCTTCGCGACCATCACGATCGGCACCACGTAGATCGGCGGCGTGAAGTCGATGCTCTGCTTGCGCTTCGCGGTGATGTTCATCGCCGAGTTGATCGCGTCGAACTTGCGCGCCTGCAGCGCCGGGATCAGCCCGTCGAACGCATTCTCGACCCACACGCACTTCATGTTCAGCTTCGCGCACACCGCGTTGCCGACGTCGACGTCGAAACCCTGCAGCTGACCGGACGGCGTCTTGCTCTCGAACGGCGGATAGGCGGCTTCGATCCCGAAGCGCAACGTGGTCGGTTCCGCATGGGCCGTGACGGCCACGCACGCGAGCGCCGCAGCGGCGCAGAGGGAAAGCTTCCAGTTCATGACGGTCCTTCTGTTCTGGAGTGAGGCGATGAAGATCGGTCGCACGACGCCCACGGTCGGGCGCCGGTCGGCATTCGAGGCAGGCGGCCGCCGCTTGCCGACGCGCCGAGTTCTGCACGCCAAATATAGACTCAAAGTCTACTATAGACTATAGGGGATACGAGAACGTCACGCCGCCGCTCCTCGCAAAAATTTCGCCACCTACTCATAACATCATTGATTTCACGGTGTTTTTCATACGCTACGTAAAGAATTAAAGTCTCGAAAAGAAAAATCTCACCGGTTTTGTTTGTCTATATTAGACTTTTATTCCACAACCAACCTCACCGGACGCCGTCTTTCGAGACTTTCCGTCCAGCCCGAACCGGAGATGTCCCCATGACGCAAACCGTCCCCACCCTGCCGCTGACCGTGGACGAAGCCGCGGTGCGCGCGGCGCTGCCGTCGCTCGACGTGCTCGGCACGCTGCGCCGCATGTTCGCATCGCTCGCCGCGGCGCGCGCGGTGCAGCCGCCGCAGACGCTCACGCTGTTTCCCGACCAGGCCGGCGACTTCATCACGTATCTCGGCGCACTCGCCGACGAGCAGGTGTTCGGCGCGAAGCTGTCGCCGTATGTCGTGACAGGCGGCAAACCTGTCGTCACCGCATGGACCGCATTGATGTCGATGCAGACCGGCCAGCCGCTGATGTGGTGCGACGCCGGGCTGCTGACCGTCGAGCGCACGGCCGGCACGACGGCGCTCGCGGTCGACTGCCTCGCGCCGCGCGACGCGCGCCATCTCGCGATCGTCGGCGCGGGCGCGGTCGGCCTTGCACACCTGAAGCACACGGCGGCACTGCGCGACTGGGCCTCGATCCGCGTGTACTCGCCCGCGCTGGCCGGCAACGCGGCGCTGCAGGCGAGCCTCGCCGCGCTCGACCCGCGCGCCCGCGCGGCGGCGAGCGTCGAGGCCTGCGTGCGCGACGCGGACGTGGTGATGCTGTGCACGTCGTCGGGCACGCCCGTGCTCGGCGACGGGATGCTCACGCGCCCCGCGCTCGTCACGTCGATCAGTACGAACGTCGCACGTGCCCACGAAATCCCGCCCGCGTGGCTGCCGGACATGGACGTCTACTGCGACTACCGGCACACGACGCCCGCGAGCGCCGGCGAGATGCAGATCGCGGCTGCCGAGCACGGCTGGGATGCCGGCCGGATCGTCGGCGACCTGCCCGCGCTCGTCGCCGGCACCTGCGCGGCGCCGTCGCGCACGCGTCACGCGCTGTTCCGCTCGATCGGCCTCGGGCTCGAGGACATCGCGATCGCGCACGCGCTGTACATGCATCTGACGCACGCATGAGCGGCACGCGCACGCGGGGCCGATACAATGGCGCAACCGCCGCGGCGGCCGCGCACGGGCGCACGGGCATGCCGCCCCACGGTGCGCCGGCGCGCCGGCCCGACACGCTGCCCGGCTCCCGCCCACCCGAGATCGCGACACCGATGCGCAAGAAGAAATCTCCCGTCAAAGACCTGCTGCTCACCCGCTATGCGCCGATCGCCGACGGTATCGCCGCACTGTTCTTCCCGTACGCGGAAGTCGTGATCCACGACCTGCACGACCAGACCGTGCTGTATCTCGCGAACAACTTGTCGAAGCGCGAGGTCGGCGACGATTCCGCGCTCGAGGAAATCGATCATTCGGCGCGCGAGCGCGTGATCGGCCCGTACGAGAAGCTGAACTGGGACGGCCGGCGGATGCGCTGCGTCAGCAACGTGCTGTTCGACGACGAAGGCCGGCCAGCCGGGATGATGTGCATCAACTTCAACATCGCGGTGTTCGACGAGGTGCGCGCGACACTCGACCTGTTCATCAAGGGCGCGGGCGTCGTCGCGCAACCCGACGAACTGTTCCGCGACGACTGGCAGGAGCGCATCAACACGTTCCTGCACGGCTGGCTGCGCGAGCAGCAGGTCGGGCTGAACGGGCTCACGCGCGAGCACCGGCGCGAACTCGTCGAGGCGCTCTACGCGGAAGGCGCGTTCCGCGGCAAGAGCGCGGCTAACTACGTCGCGAACGTGCTCGGGATGGGGCGCGCGACGGTCTACAAGCATCTGAAGCACCTGAAGGAAACGCAGGGCGACGCCTGAGCGCGATGCGGCGGGCGTGATGACGGCACGCTCCGGACACCGGTACCGGACTGCCGATTCCGCGTCGAGCCTTCGCGATGCGAGGGCGTGCCCCGGATTCGCCCGGGCCTGCGGACGACGGAGCTTGGAAGCATAAAGTGATATAGTCGCAGTTACATTTTTTTGCCGCCCCGTATCGCCCATGACGACCGCTCCCACTCCGACCGCCCGCCCGACCCTGACCGTCGAAATCTGGTCCGACCTGATCTGCCCGTGGTGCTGGATCGGCAAGCGCCGCTTCGACGAGGCGCTGGCCGCGTTCGCGCACGCCGACCGCGTCGACGTCGCGCTGCGCGCGTACCGGCTGATGCCCGGCCAGCCCGTCGAGCCGGTCGAGGCGATGCTGGCGGGCAAATACCGGATGTCGCCCGCGCAGGTCGACCAGATGCTGCGCCAGGTGACCGATGCAGCGGCGAGCGTCGGGCTTCGCTACGACCTGCCCGGCACGCTGGTTGGCGACACGCTCGACGGCCACCGGCTCGTGAAGCTCGCGGAAGCCACGGGCCGCGCGCACGCGCTGACCGAGCGACTCTATCGCGCGTACTTCTGCGAACACGGCTCGCTGTTCGATCATGCCGCGCTGACCGAATTCGCGGTCGAAGCCGGGCTCGAGCGCGCGGCCGTCGAAGCGGTGCTGCACAGCGATGCGTACCGCGACGAAGTCGAAGCCGACATCGCGCGCGCCGCGCAGATCGGCGGGCGCGGCGTGCCGCTGTTCGTGTTCGGCGGCCGCTACGCGGTGTCGGGCGCGCAGCCGGCCGACGCGTTCGCGCAGGCGCTCGACCAGGCGTGGCGCGACGGCATCGTCGCACTCGACGGCAGCGATGCGGCCGCCTGCGGCCCCGACGGCTGCGAACTGCCGGCGCGCTCCTAACGCGCATCGGGGCCGCGCGCCACTACGCGACGCTCCTGCCACAAACCGGCAGGAAGCCCGCGCCGGTGACCTCTACAATGCATCCTTCAAATAACGATCAGAAGGCTGCAAGCCCATGACCCACGGGATTCACGGCGAGAAGCGCTGGTACGCGCTGATCGTGCTCTGCCTCGGCGTGCTGATGATCGTGCTCGACAGCACGATCGTGAACGTTGCGCTGCCGTCGATCAGTACCGACCTCCACTTCACCGAAACGGCCCTCGTCTGGGTCGTCAACGCGTACCTGCTGACGTTCGGCGGCTGCCTGCTGCTCGGCGGCCGGCTCGGCGACCTGTACGGCCAGCGGCGCATGTTCCTCGCGGGCCTCGTCGTGTTCACGCTCGCGTCGCTCGCCTGCGGCCTCGCGCAATCGCAGGCGATGCTGATCGCCGCGCGCGCGGTGCAGGGGCTCGGCGGCGCGGTCGTTTCGGCCGTCTCGCTGTCGCTGATCATGAATCTCTTCACGGAACCCGGCGAACGCGCGCGTGCGATGGGCGTCTACGGCTTCGTGTGCGCGGGCGGCGGCAGCATCGGCGTGCTGCTCGGCGGACTGCTGACGAGCTCGCTGTCGTGGCACTGGATCTTCCTCGTCAACCTGCCGATCGGCGTCGCCGTCTATGCGATGTGCGTCGCGCTGCTGCCGCGCGTGCGTGCACCGGCCGGCGCCGCGCGGCTCGACGTCACCGGCGCGATCACGGTGACCGCATCGCTGATGCTGGCCGTCTACGGGATCGTCGGCGGCAACGAGGCCGGCTGGCTGTCGACGCAGACCATCGCGCTGATCGGCGCGGCCGTCGTGCTGCTCGGGCTGTTCATCGCGATCGAGTCGCGCGCCGCGCATCCGCTGATGCCGCTCACGCTGTTCGCCGCGCGCAACGTGGCGCTCGCGAACGCGATCGCCGTGCTGTGGGCAGCCGCGATGTTCGCGTGGTTCTTCCTGTCCGCGCTGTACATGCAGCGCGTGCTCGGCTACGGGCCGCTGCAGGTCGGCCTCGCGTTCCTGCCGGCGAATTTGATCATGGCCGCGTTCTCGCTCGGGCTGTCGGCGCGCATCGTGATGCGTTTCGGCATCCGCGGCCCGATTGCCGCCGGCCTGCTGCTCGCGGCGTGCGGCCTCGCGCTGTTCTCGCGCGCACCGGTCGACGGCGGTTTCGTGTGGCACGTGCTGCCCGGCATGACGCTGCTCGGCATCGGCGCGGGCGTCGCGTTCAACCCGGTGCTGCTCGCCGCGATGAACGACGTCGACCCAGCCGATTCCGGGCTCGCATCGGGCATCGTCAACACGTCGTTCATGATGGGCGGCGCGCTCGGGCTGGCGATCCTCGCGAGCCTCGCCGGGGCCCGCACCGACGCGCTCGCGGCGGCGCAAGCCACGCCGCTCGACGCGCTGAACGGTGGCTACCACGCGGCCTTCGCGTTCGGCGCGGCGTTTGCCGCCGTGGCCGCGCTGACCGGTTTGGCGCTGCGCATCCGGCCGCCCCGCGCGATCGAAGGCACCGGCCCTGCGATGCACTGACCGTCGGCGGGGGAACCGGAAGCCGGAAGCCGAGAACCGAGAACCGATCGGAGCAGGGCACGCGTTGTCGCGCCTCTTTTTTATGCGCGTCGGACGTGCGCCGTTTAAGCCCGATTCGTCATCGCTTTCAGGCCGATCATCACCGTCGGCCGCGCCCCTGCTCAAACGCCCGTTTCACGTCCCGCCGGCCGCCGCCGTGCGCGCCTCCCCGGCCGATTTTTAACGCAGTCGTACGTTGACGCGTCACTTTTGCGACAATGGCGGACTTTGATGCGCGCGCCGCGGCCGCGCGCCGCCGCCGAACGCCGCATAACCGCCTGCTCCGATGTCGCTTCCCCATATCGATCTGCTGTACTCGCTGTCCGGCCTGTTCGTCGGCGTTCTCGTTGGCCTCACGGGTGTCGGCGGCGGTTCGTTGATGACGCCGATTCTCGTGCTGCTGTTCGGCGTCCACCCCGCGACGGCGGTCGGTACCGACCTGCTGTACGCAGCCGCGACCAAGGCCACCGGTACGCTCGTCCACGGCCTGAAAGGCTCGATCGACTGGCGCATCACGAGCCGGCTCGCCGCGGGCAGCGTGCCGGCCGCGGCGCTCACGCTGTGGTGGCTGCATACGCACGGGATGAACACGCCGGGCACCGCGCGGATGATCCAGCTCGTACTGGGCGTCGCACTGCTGCTCACGTCGCTCGCGCTGATCTTCCGCCCTCAACTGACCGCGTTCGCCGCCCGCAACCCGCTCGCGCCGAGCCCCGCGCGCACGCTGTGGTCGACCGTGCTGACGGGCGCCGTGCTCGGCGTGCTCGTGTCGATGACGTCGGTCGGCGCCGGCGCGATCGGCGTCACCGTGCTTCTGCTGCTGTATCCGCTGCTCGCCACGACCCGCATCGTCGGTTCCGACATCGCGCATGCGGTGCCGCTCACGCTGGTCGCGGGCATGGGCCACTGGCTGCTCGGCTCGGTCGACTGGTCGATGCTGCTGTCGCTGCTGCTCGGTTCGCTGCCCGGCATCGTGATCGGCAGCCTGCTGTCGGCGCGCGCGCCCGAGCGGCTGCTGCGCAATCTGCTCGCGTCGACCCTGGTCGCGGTCGGCGTGCGGCTCGTGCTGGCGTAAGCGGCCTCTCACGCCTGCCGAAATACGCCGCCTCAGTGCGTGCCCCCAAACCACCTGTCGCCTGTCTTGACGGACGACCAAGCGGGTTTCACGACATACCGGTCAGGGCACGTGCAACAGGCAAGTATTTCGCCAGGATGCCCAGCATGGTGGCGGCCTCGGCTTTCGACACCGGCGGAAACGGCGAAACGTACGACGTGCCGTTGCGTCGCTCGTGTGCCTTCGTGATGAAAGCGAATTCCGGGGCGCTCACACCCAACGAGGTGGAGACGCGCTGGATAGCCAGGTTGCGGCCGGCATCTTTGGTCCTCACCTCGTAGAACTCCAGAACAGCCTGTACGACCTGGAAGTAGCCTTCGTAGGCCAAGGTAAATACCTGCAAATGCCGGGCGGGATCCAGTTCGTCGGCAGTGGCCTTGTAATCCTCCGCATTGCGCAGGAAGCCCGCGATTGCCCCGGATGTCGGCGCAACCGCATCGAAGGCTCTCGTCTTGATAAGGTTTTCGTATTCGGTCGGACGTGACATCACAAAATCCTCAAAGTCGGTCCCTGGGCGATCTGCGCGATGACGGGATCGCTATCGACCAGCGCGGCCCATTCGGCAGGTTCGTACAACGAGAAGTTGATGGGACGCTGCAGATCATGCTCGGCGGCGTGCAAGGCTTCGGCCAACTCGAGAAGCTGGGCGTCGCCGATGACGATCAGGTCGATGTCGCTTCGGCTGCTGTCGGTACCCTTGGCCACCGAGCCAAACACGAAGGCCGTGGAAATATGCCCGGCAAAAGGCGACAAGGCTTCCTTCAACGGCTCTGCGACAGCGAACGTCTTTCGCGCAATCTCGACGAGTTCCGGATAGAGGACGAAGTCCGTATTGGCGCGGATGCTCCGCTGCCGGCCTCGGCGCGCGTCTTCCTTGAGTACGCCGGCCTCGATCAGCCGGTCTATCTGCTTTTGAGCGCTGCCGTGTCCACTGCTTGCCAGACGCAGCAATTCCTGCAGCGTAAAGCAGCGGTCGGGTTCTAGCAGCGTGGCACCCAGCACACGTTGCATGCCGGGTGTGAGGAGAAAGTCGGCGACGCCCACAAAAATCCTTGAGTCGGGGATGACTGTCCTCATTATGAGGATTTTTCACTTAATCCTCAATAGAAGGATATAAATCCCCATTTTGAGGATTAAGTGCGCCGTCATCCGCGACTTCCGAGGCGACGCACGCTGCTCCGACACAAAAGCCAATGCCCCGGGAGTCCACGACTCTCGGGGCATCCGGAACAACAGCGACGTCACCAACGCACGCGACCTGAAGCACCGGCCCGCATTGCGCGAGTGCACTTGTTCGTCGCGTCGCGGCGGGCATCGCCCGCCGCCCGCCACGCTTACTGCCCCTGCTGCCGCAGTTTCTGCTGCTTCATCTGCTGCGTGCGCGCCTGCAGTTTCAGCACGCGTTGCAGCGCGGTGCGGTTCGCGAGGATACCGTCGTAGAAGCTGGCGAGATCGCCCTTCAGCGCGGTCCGCGACGCGTCGTTCAGGTAGATCATGTGGCCCGACGGGTAGTTCTTGATCGTCAGGTTCTGCGCCTTGAGCGTCGGATCGAGCGGCATCTGCGCGAGCGTCAGCTCCGTCTGGTGGAACGGCGTGACGGCGTCGAAATAGCCGTTCGCCGACAGCACCTTCAGGTCCGGGTTCACGCTCATCGTCGACGCCAGGTCGCCGGCCGTGTACAGCGTATTGCCGCCGCCCTTGTTCGCGCCGGTCGGGTCGATGTGACTGAAGTCCCAGTTGTTGAAGACCTGGTCGTTCAGGTCCACGAACGACGACGTCGACGTGTACTTGAGGTCGGTGTTGATGTAGCTGTTCCACAGCACCGTGTACGCGCCGCCGACGTTCGTGATCGACGGATCGTTGCTGCCCGAGTTCGGCAGGATGTACGGCGCGATGCCCTTGCCCGTGAAGTTCGCGCGACCATCGTACTGGCCGATCTGCGTGCCCGGCACCAGCGTCAGGAAGAACGTGTACGGCGGGTTGTCATCCGACGACGGCACGTTGCCGAGCGCGGCCGGGTTGCCGAAGGTCTGGATCAGCGACGTCGGGTCCGTGCCGATGTACGCGCCCATCTGCTGCGCGGTCGCGAGCTTCAGGTTCAGCCGCACGTTCACGAAGCCGCCGTCCTGCGGGTTCGGCTTCTGCGCGAGCGGCGCGAGCGTGTTGTCCGCGTAGTTGCGGGCCTGGACCATGTACGCGTCGAGATCGGTCGGCGTCGGGTTGAGCGTCGTCTTCTTCCAGTAGAACGCGTCGGCCGCGAGCGTCGGGAACGTGCCCGGCGCGGACAGCGCGTTCGCATAGTCGAGGATCGACGACTGCAGCGTGATCCCGTTCAGGTCGATGCCGTCCTCGTGCAGCACCCACGACACGACCGCGCTGCGCGCGGTGCCGTACGACTCGCCGTACAGGAACTTCGGCGAATTCCAGCGCGAGTACTTGGTCAGGTAGCGCTGAATGAAGCGGTCGATCGAGCGCGCGTCCTGGTCGGTGCCCCAGAAGTCCTTGTTCTTCGCCGGTGCGATCGCGGTCGAATAACCAGTGCCGACCGGGTTGATGAACACGAGGTCGGTGCGGTCGAGCAGGCTGTCCGGGTTGTCGAGCAGCTTGTACGGCGCCGGCGGCGTGAAGTTCGGGAACGACGACTGCAGGCGCTTCGGCCCGTACGAGCCGAGCAGCAGGTAGACCGACGACGAACCGGGGCCGCCGTTGTAGAAGAACGTGACCGGACGCGGCTTCGACGGGTCCGGATTGTCCTGCGTGTACGCGACGTAGAACATCTTCGCGTTCGGCGCCGACGTGACCGGATCGATCGTCGTCAGGTGGCCGGTGGTGGCCGTGTACTTGATCGTCTTGCCGCCGATCGTGACCTGGCGGTGCACGACCGCGGCGCCTTCCGTCGAATCCGTGACCGCGTCGTTCGGCCCGGTGCCGTACACGTCGGTGTCGACGTACGGCTGGTCGGCCGCGGCGGCGGTCGTTGCGTCGGTGGCGGCCGACGTGCTGCCGCTGGTCGTCGCGGCCGCGGTGGCGGCCGATGCGCTCGGGCTCGGCCCGTCGTCGCCGCCGCACCCCGTGACGAGCAGCGCCGCGGCCGCTGCGGCGGCGAGCGGTACGCTCAAGGTCGTTCCGAATAGCGCGAAACCGTCTTTCAAGGACTTCCGTGTCGTCATTATTGCCTCTCGAACAGAACGATAAATACCGCCGGCCGCAAAGGATCATTTGCGCCGGCGCTCCGCACCGGGAATGCATTCGTTATGCGACGCACTCCGAGTTTTTTACCGGATCGGCGAATACCGATCGGCACGATTTACCCCACCCATGTTTTTTGCAACCGCACAATGGAATCAATTCCATTGCCAACGACAATTCAATGATTCGCTGCAATACGGATTCATTCCGTGAATTTGCAGGCGCAACAAAAAAGACGGACAAAAGAACGCCGTGCAAAGCCCGCCCGAAAAAGCGTCTTCACTTCGAATAGACGAACGATCCCCCTCGGCGAGATACCGATTAATCGCGAAACGGCGATCATCCGGGATTCGAGCCGATTGAATAAAATCGAAAGGATCAATTAACTAAACGGAAAGGAATATTCTCGTGCCTGGAATTTATTAAATTAAGTGAAAATACCGGCGCATATTAGGTTCCGGATTTATCGCCGTAAAGTAATAATTTGTTACAGCGCTCGCCATTCGGATAAAAGGCCGTACGGGACCGATTCCAGCCGACGTCAATAAAAAAGCCGGACGACGGTCCGGCTTGCTGGAGAACGCGTGGCGGGCGCCGTCAGAGCGGCACGTCGATCGTGCCGACGCCGACGGAAATCGCGTTCGCGCCCGGCGCGGTCGAGATCGGCGGCAGGTTGGCGCTCGTCAGCGCGGGCGCGGCGCCCGGCGTGCCGCCGCGCGGCACCGTGCGGATCACCTGCGACGGCGGCAGCGGCGCGCCGTTCTTCAGATGCCGCCACATCAGGTTCAGCGCCTGCACGTTGTAGTAGTGAACCGGCACGAAGCGCGTGTCGAAGCCCGGCACCGACAGGAACGCGTCGAAGTGCTGGCCGTTCGTCACTTCGTAGAACACCAGTTGGCTGCGCCCGGCTTCGCTGATGCCGTTCTGGGCGACGTACGCGCGCGACGCATGGTTCACCGGTACGAGCGCATCGCTGCGGCCCTGCACGATGATCGCCGGCTTGCCGTGCAGGTTCGCGTTCACGCGCACCGCGTCGACGTTCGCGGGCATCCCGAGCATCCCGTTGGTCCACAGCTGGCGCAGGCACAGCGCGCCCGCGAAGCTTGCATCGGGCGTCGCAAGCCGGTGGTCGGTGCCCGCGCCGTCGTTGAACACCAGATTGATGCCGGCAGTCGGCGGCACGCCGTTGCCGACGCCGAACACGCTCGGCATCGGCGATGCAGCGGGCGCCGCGACCACGCCCGTCGCTGGGTTCGTCGTCGCGAAGCTGAAGTTGCACAGGTTGTCGGTGACGCGCGAGCGCGTGTACGCGTTCGCATAGGTGACCGCGATCGCTGGAATTGCCTGCGAATCCCACATCGGTGCCTGCAGCAGGTCGGAATCGGCCAGATAGCCGGCCGCGTGAAGTTGCGCGAGCGCGTCGGCCGCCTGGCTCTGCGTGTCGGCGCCCGCCACCAGCCCGGCCGCGGCGAGCGTCGCGCAGCGCTGCGTGCGGATCGACTGCGTGGTCGTGGCCGGCAGCGCGCTCAGGTACGGCGCGCCGGCGAGCGACGCCGACGCGGCCGCGCACGGTTCCAGCAGATTCGCGAGCGTCGCGTAATCGGCCAGCGGCCGGCCGAACGACGGCACCGGCTGGCCGCCCGCGCGGACCACCGCATTCGGCGCCATCCGCACGTTGATCTGCGGCTCGCCGACCACCACCGCGGTAATCCAGCCCCGATTGTCCTGTTCGGCGGCAGCGAGCGACGCGCCGCCGCCGTTGCTGACCGACGCGGCGATCGTCGTGATGTCGCCCGCGCGATAGCGCACGCCGTGACGGGCGCCGTCGATCACCGGTCCGAACTGCTCGTTGAGCGCCCAGTACGCGAATTCGACCGACTGCAGCGTCACGCGCCCCCAGTCCTGCTCGGGATTCTGTTGAGAGTGCGCATGCTTGAACGCATAACGGTTCGGGAAGCGGCTGTTGAATGCGGCGAGATCGCCGCTCGTCACGTTCGCGGTGAACAGGCTCGCGGTGCCGGCCAGCACCGCGTTGGCGAGCGTGCCGTCGATCAGCGTGACGGTGTCGGAACCGAGCTCGTGCGCGCCGTTGCCGCCGCCCTTGTCGTTGTAGGCCACCGCGCAGCCGCGCTTGAGCGCCCACTCGCCGGCCGCGGAAATCGCGCCGTACACGCCGCGCGAGCCGGACGACGTCGCGGTGACGATGCACGGTTGCGCGGGGTTGAAGCTCGCGGGCACCTGCACGAGCAGCGTGACGTTCTTGCTGCCGCTGCCGTCGTCGGCGTACGCGAGATATTCGGTGCCGGGGATCTTGCCTTCGCCGAGCGTGTCGTTGCCGTCGAGGTCGACGTTCGGCCCCCAGAAGCGGCCATAGCCGCCATTCGCGCTCATGTCGACGAGCGCGCGATAGTTCGACCAGATGGCGAGACGGCGCAATTCGGCGCTGGTCGGCCGCGACGGGTTCGCGAACCCGGGCGCAGTCGCCGCCGCGAGGCCGGTCTTGCCGAGGCCGGCCGTCAGCAGGTCGTCGCTCGCGCCGTCGTAGGCCGTCGTGCGCACGCTGCCGGACACGAAGCCGGGCAACCGGTTGCGCTCGGCCGACTCGTCGCCGTTGCACGCGCCGAGCATCGCGACCGCGGCCAGCGCCGCCCCCCACACCACCCGCCTGCCCCACCCGAGTTTCGTCATCGCCGCCCCCTCGATATCGTTATCGGTCCGCCGCCGCGTCGCGCGCGGCGTTCGGCCTCTGAAGCGCAAACGGGCCCCGGCATGCCGGGGCCCGCCTGAAAACGGGCGCACGCGGCGCTCGCGCGCCGCCGCCCGGCGTTACTGCTGCTGAACCGTCAGCTTGTTCGTGACCGACGTCACGCCCTTCACGCTCTTCGCCGCCTCTTCCGCCTTGTCGATCTGTGCCTGGTCGGGCACCGTGCCCTCCAGCGAGATCGCGCCGCCCTTCGAACGCACGACGATGTTCGCCACGTCGATGCCGCCTGCCTTCGTAATGGCCTTGCGCACCGCGTAGCCGAGCTTGCGGTTCGCCTTCTTCGCGGTTTTCGCGGCGGCCTTCGGCGCGCTGCTCGCCGCCGCCGGCGCTTCCGTGGCCGCTGCGTCGCTCGACTGCGCATACACGCTGCCCGACAGACAGGCCGCCACGACGGCGACACCCAACGCTCTCAACACGATCGACTTCATGCTATCTCCTTATCACTCCGGAACGGCCGTGCACAGTACGGCCGAATACCCCCAAAAACAGCCGGCCCGCGCGCGAACGGGCGGGACAGCCGGTGTTTTCCACGGCGATACGAGAGAGGCGTCACGGGCCGGCGGCCGGCGCACGCGAAAGCGGGCCGGCCGGGCCGGGCAACCGCCGGCCGGACGCGCCCGGTCTGATGACGTGCCGGGTCGCGCGCGAATCGGGCGCGGCTGCGTCGCACAATGTAATCCAGCGCCCGCCGAAGCGCAAAGCTTTTGACGCGGGGGTGCCCGCCGCCGTCCCGGTGCCGCGGTGCAATACTCTCCCCGACTCGCGCAGGCGCGGGGAAACCGGGTACCATCGCCGCGAGACTCCACGTCGTCCCGCGACGACCGTCACCGATGCGTCACGCCAGCGTCATCCGCCAACCCCATGAAGCCTGCCCGCCCTCGCCCGCCGCGCCGCATCCTCGCCCGCTTCGTCGCCGTCTCGTGGCGCGACCTCGCGCTGTCGATCGGCCCGACCGTGCTGCTCGCCGGCGCGGCCGTCTGGCTCGCGGTCAAGCTGATCCAGCCGGCGCCGCCGTCCACGCTCGTGATCTCGTCCGGGCCGCCCGGCAGCACGTACTGGAACGCCGCGCAGAAGTACAAGACGATTCTCGCTAAAAACGGCGTCACGCTCGACGTTCAATCGTCCGAAGGTTCCGCGCAGAACCTCGCGCGGCTGTCGAATCCGAACGCGCCGGTCGACGTCGGGTTCGTGCAGAGCGGCATCGGCCCGAAGGAGCGCGACGAGCATCTCGTGTCGCTCGGCAGCATCGGCTACGTGCCGCTCGCGATCATGTACCGCGGCCCGGTCGTCGCGCGCCTGTCCGACTTCAAGGGCAAGCGGCTCGCGCTCGGTGCGGAAGGCAGCGGCGCGCGCGAACTGAGCCTCGCGCTGCTGAAGATGAACGGCATCGTGCCGGGCGGCCCGACCGCGCTCCTGCCGACCGCCGGCGAGGACGCGGCGACCGCGCTGCTCGACGGCAAGATCGACGCGGCCTTCCTGTCCGGCGATTCGACGCAGATTCCGGTGATGGCGAAGCTGTTCCGCGCGCCGGGCGTGCACGTGTATTCGTTCACGCAGGCCGAGGCGTACGCGCGGCGCTTTCCGTACCTGACCGCGATCACGCTGCCGATGGGCGTCTACGATCTCGGCCTCAATCTGCCGCCCGCCGATATCCACACGGTCGCGCCGACGATCGAACTCGTCGCGCGCGACTCGCTGCACCCCGCGCTGTCCGACCTGCTGATCGAGGCCGCGCGCGAAGTGCACGGCCACGCGACGATCCTGCAGCACGCGGGCGAATTCCCGTCGCCGGTCACGCGCGGCTTCCCGCTGTCCGACGACGCGTCGCGCTATTACAAGTCGGGCAAGACCTTCCTGTACCGGCGGCTGCCGTTCTGGGTCGCGAGCCTGGTCGACCGGCTGCTGGTCGTGCTGGTACCGCTGGTCGTCGTGCTGATTCCCGGGCTGCGGCTCGTGCCGTCGCTGTATGGCTGGCGCGTGCGCTCGCGCATCTACCGCTGGTACGGCGCGCTGATCGCGCTCGAACGCAGCGCACTCGGCGACCATACGGCCGAGGAGCGCGTGCAGTTGCTCGACCAGCTCGACGACATCGAGGAAGCCGTGAACCGGATGAAGATGCCGCTCGCGTACGCCGGTCAGTTCTACGTACTGCGCGAGCACATCGGCTTCGTGCGCGAACGGCTCACCGCGCACGACCAGGATGCGCCGGCGGGCCCGCCCGGCGCCGGCAGCCCGCCGGCACGCGCGCAAGCCGCGCCGCCGCCGGCTGGCGACGCCCCCCGGGCGACTCCCGGTTCCGCGTGAGCGAACGATCCGCGATCATTGCTGCATGCGCGCGCCGCCGCGTAACATGGAGGCCGCCGCCAGGCGCCGCACGCCCCACCTTCTGGAGAACGACATGACAACCGGCCTCGATACCACCCAACCCGCCTGGTTCTTCGACTTCGTGTCGCCGTTCTCGTATCTGCTGCTGGAGCAGCACGACAAATGGCCGGACGTGCCGTTCGTCCCCGTGCCCGTGTCGCTGACCGACCTGCAGCGCCACTGGGGCCAGCGCCCGACCGCCGACGTGCCGGCCAAGCGCGTGTTCACGTACCGTCACGCGCTGTTTCGCGCGGAGCAGCTCGGCATCCGTTTCAAGATGCCGCCCGCGCACCCGTTCGATTCCGACAAGGTGCTGCGCCTCGCGATCGCGCTGCGCGCCGATATCGTGACGGTGCTGGAAATGTTCCGGTTCATCTGGCGCGAAGGCAACGATCCGTCGACGCCGGAAGGCTTCGCCGCGCTGTGCGAACGCGTCGGCGTGGGTCACGGCGACGAGCTGATCGAATTCGAGGAAACCGCTGCGCAACTGACCCGCAACACGACCGACGCGATCGCGCTCGGTGTGTTCGGCGTGCCGACGTTCTGGATGAACCAGCAACTGTTCTGGGGCGAGGACGCGCTGCCGATGGTGCTGTACTGCGCGCGCACGCCGAACTGGCTCGAATCGCGCGAGGTCAAGCGGATCAGCACGCTGCCGAAGGGCCGCGCGTGATGGCGTGCGTGATGGCCGGTATCACGCACGGCAACGTGCGGCTGCGGTAAGGTTACGCGTCCCCCGAATCACCCTCCATCCATGGAAGACGACCGTACCGCCTCGCTCGACATCTGGCTCGTGCGCGTGCTGCGCACGCTGCTGCTCGAGCGCAGCGTCACGCAGGCCGCGTTGCGGCTGAACCAGACGCAGCCCGCGATCAGCACCGCGCTGCGCAAGCTGCGCGAGACGCTGAACGATCCGATCCTCGTGCGCGGCAAATCGGGCATGGTGCCGACCGAATACGGCGCGTCGCTGCTCGAAGCCGCGTCGCGTGCGCTGCGCGAGGTCGATTTCATCGCGACGCCGCACGGCGACTTCGATCCGTCGTCCGCGCGGCGCACGTTCCGCGTCGCCGCGCCCGACTACCTGAACGATTTCTTCATGCCGACGCTGATCGAGCGCTTTCGCGACGCGGCCCCGCATGCCCATCTGGAAATCGATTCGCTCAATCCCGCGCTCGACCACGCGGGCGCGCTCGAATCGGGCGCGCTCGATCTCGTGATCGGCAACTGGCCGAAGCCCGACCCGCAGTTCGCGCGCCAGGACCTGTTCTCCGACACGATCGTGTGCCTGATGCGCGACGCGCATCCGCTTGCCCGCGCGCCGCTCACGCGCGAAGCGTATGCATCGGCCGCGCACGTCGCACCGACGCCGTACACCGGCGACAAGCGCAACGCGATCGAAATCGGCCTGGCACGCGCGCGCCTCACGCGGCGTATCGTGACGACGCTGCCGTACTTCGGCATCGTGCCGCAGGTGCTGCTGCAGTCGGACCTGATCTTCACGACGACGCGCCGCTTCGCGACACACTATGCGCAACTGCTGCCGCTCGTCGTCGTCACGCCGCCCGTGCCGTTCCCGCGCATCAAAAGCTACCTGCTCACGCACCCGCAACCCGATCGGCCGACCGACATCGCGTGGCTATGCGCGCTGATGCAGAGCGTGTCCGACGAGCTGACGGTCGCCCGCACGCGCAAGCGCTGACGCGCGGCCGAAGCGCAGTATGACGGGGCAGGCAGCGCGACGGGTCAGGCAGCGCAGCCGCTCAGGCCGTGCAGAAGGTTTCCTGCAGATGGGTCCAGCGCACGACGCCCGCCGCATCACGCGTGAACACGGCGGTCGCACGGCGCGCGGGCAGCTCGCCCGCTGCCGCGTGCTGCGCTTCGAGATAGGTGAGCACCGCATGCGATGCGTCGGCCGCGAGCACGCGGATCTCCGACAGCGTGATGCGCAGCCCCGGCTTCGCGCCGGCCAGCTTCGCGAACAGCGCGCGCATGCCGTCATGGTCGACCACCCGGCCGTCGGTCAGGATCATCGTGAAGTCCGCGGAAAACGTGGCGAGCAGTGCATCGAGCGCCGCGGGCGCGGTATCGACGCCGGATAGCCAGCGCTCGATGGCGACGAGGCTCGCATCGAGCGCGTCGAGATAGACGGAGTGATCGGACATGGGTGCGTGCACGGTGAGGTGAAGCGCGACCCGCTGCCGCGCATGGTCGTGCAGTGTATGCAAAAACGCGCGGCCGTGCGCCGGCCGCGCGGCGTCGCCGTTTTACCGTGGCTTTATCGCGCGCAGGACACGTCGTCGCGTGCGCGGCCGGCCGCAGCCGCCTTCGCATCGGCCACCGGCATGCCCGAGCGGGCCTGCAGCAGTTCCGCGCAGACGGCCACTGCGATCGCGCCCGGCGCCTTGTCGACGATGCCCGCGACGCCGATCGGACACACCATCTCCACGAGCCGCGCCGGATCGACGCCGCGCGCAGCGAGCCTGCGCTCGAACTTCACGCGCTTGGTGCGCGAGCCGATCATCCCGAAGTACGCGTAGTCGCGCCGCCGCATGATCTGCGCGGCGAGCGAGAAGTCGAGCGCGTGGTTGTGCGTCATCACGAGGAAGTACGCGCCGGGCGGCGCCGCGTCGACGACGGCATCCGGCGTGTCGGTCGGCTCCGGCTGCACGTTCGGCGGACATTCGTCCGGAAACAGCTCGTCGCGCGTGTCGACCCACTGCACGACGCACGGCAGCGCGCCGAGCAGCGTGACGAGCGCGTGGCCGACGTGCCCCGCACCGAACAGCACGATGTGCATCGGCGCCGGCGCGCCGGTCGCGCGGTTGCGCTGGCCGGTGCCCGGCGCGAACGGCTGCATCGACGACGGCGCGCTGCCGCACGCGCCGTCGCATCCGGCAGCGGGTGCCTGCGACGCGGCACGCGGCGAACGAGCGGGGCCGTTCATGCCGGCCTCCGCCGGGCCGGCATGACGACGAGGCTGACCGCCCCGTCGGGGCCGGCGCACGAAGCGAGCGTGGAGAGGCGGTTCATCTCAGCCTGCCCGCGCGGCGCTCGCCGCACGCACCGCGCCGATCGCGCGCAGGATCGACTCGCCGGTGGCCGGCGCATCGAGCGGCGGGTTCACCTGGTAGTCGCCGACCGCGGCCACGGCGTCGCGCACCGCGAAGAACACCGAGAACGGCAGCAGCAGCGGCGGCTCGCCGACCGCCTTCGAGCGGTGGATGCTGTCCTCGACGTTGCGGTTCTGGAACAGCCGCACGTTGAACTCGGGCGGCGTGTCGTTCACCGTCGGGATCTTGTACGTGGACGGCGCGTGCGTCATCAGCTTGCCGCCCGGGTTCCACCACAGCTCCTCGGTCGTCAGCCAGCCCATCCCCTGGATGAACGCGCCTTCGACCTGGCCGATGTCGAGCGCCGGGTTCAGCGACGCGCCCACGTCGTGCAGCGCATCGACGCGCAGCGTGCGCATTTCGCCGGTCAGCGTGTCGATCACGACTTCCGACACGGCTGCGCCGTACGAGTAGTAGTAGAACGGCCGGCCCTGCAGCTTCGATTGATCCCAGTGCAGCTTCGGCGTCGCATAGAAGCCGTCGGACCACAGCTGCACACGCGCGAGGTACGCCTTCGCGATCACTTCGCCGAACGGCACGCCATGGCCGCCGACCCACACGACGTCGTTGCCGAACTTCACGTCGGCCGCATCGACCTTGCCGTCGCCGAACTGCTTCGCCGCGAACACCGCGAGTCGCTCGCGCAACTGGCGCGCCGCATCCTGCGCGGCCTTGCCGTTCAGGTCCGAGCCCGTCGACGCCGCCGTCGCGGACGTGTTCGCGACCTTGCTCGTATCGGTCGCCGTCACGCGGATCCGGCCGAAGCGGATGCCGAGCTCGTGCGCGACCACCTGCGCGACCTTCGTGTTGAGCCCCTGCCCCATCTCCGTGCCGCCGTGGTTCACGAGCACCGAGCCGTCGGTGTAGATGTGCACCAGCGCGCCGGCCTGGTTGAAGTGCGTGACGTTGAACGCGATGCCGAACTTCACCGGCGTGAGCGCGATGCCCTTCTTCAGCACCGTGTTGCGTGCGTTGAAGGCGCGCACGCCCGCGCGCCGCGCACGGTAGTCGCTCGTCGTCTCGAGTTCGCCGAGCAGCTCCTGCAGCACGTTGTCCTCGACCGTCTGCCCGTACGGCGTCACGTTGCGTTCGGTCTTGCCGTACAGGTTCGCGTAGCGGACGTCGAGTGGATCGCGGCCGAGCGAACGCGCGATGTCGTCGAGGATGTATTCGATCGCGAACGCGCCCTGCGGGCCGCCGAAGCCGCGGAACGCGGTGTTCGACTGCGTGTTGGTCTTGCCGCAGTAGCCGGCGATATCGACGTCGCCGAGCCAGTACGCGTTGTCGAAGTGGCACACCGCGCGCGTCATCACCGGGCCCGACAGGTCGGCCGAGAAGCCGCAGCGCGACGTCATGTCGAGCGCGACGCCGTCGATGCGGCCGTCGTCGTCGTAGCCGACGTCGAAGCGGTAATGGAAGTCGTGCCGCTTGCCGGTGATCATCATGTCGTCGTCGCGGTCCGGGCGCAGCTTCACCGGGCACAGCAGCTTCCACGCGGCGAGCGCCGCGCAGCATGCGAACAGCCCCGACTGCGATTCCTTGCCGCCGAAGCCGCCGCCCATCCGGCGGCATTCGACCAGCACGTTGTGCGACGCGACGCCGAGCACGTGCGCGACGAGGTGCTGCATCTCGCTCGGGTGCTGCGTCGAGCAGTACACGTGCATCCCGTCGTCGTCCTTCGGCACCGCGTACGCGATCTGCCCTTCGAGGTAGAACTGCTCCTGCCCGCCGAGCAGCATCTCGCCCGAATCGCGGTGCGGTGCGGCGGCGAGCCGCGCGGCGGCATCGCCGCGTGCGAGCTTCAGCGGCGGGATCACGTAGGTTTCGGCCTTGCGCGCTTCCTGCGCGGTCAGGATCGCCGGCAGCTCCTCGTAGTCGACCTGCGCGCGGCGCGCGGCGAGCCGCGCGGTTTCGTGCGACGTCGCGACGACGATGAACATCGGCTGGCCGACGAACTGCACGACGCCCTTCGCGAGCACCGGATCGTCGTGGATGATCGGGCCGCAATCGTTGACGCCCGGGATGTCGTCGGCCGTGAACACGGCGACCACGCCCGGCGTTGCGCGCACCGCGTCGAAGTTCATCGACACGATCTTCGCGTGCGGCTTCGCCGACAACCCGAGCGCCGCGTGCAGCGTGCCGGCGACGAGCGGAATGTCGTCGGTGTAGGTGGCGCGCCCGCTCACGTGCAGGTGGGCGGATTCGTGGGCGCGCGACACGTGCACCTGCGCGGCGTCGGCCTGCGGATCGAGGGTGCTCAGGAACGGTTCTGCTTGCTGGTTCATGTTCGGTGTTCTCCCTCGTCAGACGCGCGCCGCGTCGTTGGCCGCTTCAGCGGCGACTTCGGCGGCCACTTCGCGCACGTTCAAGGCTTGCGGCGGCAGCGGGTCGTGCGGACGCGTCTCCAGCCAGAATCGATACATCAGGTTCTTCGCGGTATCGAGCCGATACGTGCTCGTCGCGCGCATGTCGGACAACGGCTGGTAGTCGCGCTCGAGCGCCTGCATCGCGGCCTGCGCGGTGGCTTCGTGCCACTGCGCGCCGTCGAGCACGGCTTCGGTATTGGCCGCGCGCTTCGGCGTCGCGGCCATCCCGCCGAACGCGATGCGCGGCTCGCGGATCGTGTCGCCGTCCGCGATGAACGCGAACGCCGCGCACACGGCCGAGATGTCCGAGTCGAAGCGCTTCGACAGCTTGTACGTGCGGAACTGCAGCTTGTCGCGCGCGCCGGTGCGGGTCGGCACCTTCAGGCCGACGACGAATTCGTGCGGCGCCATGTCCTTCTGCTGGTAGCCCGTATAGAGCGCCTCGAGCGGCAGCTCGCGCACCGTGTCGCCGCCGCGCAGCACGACGCGCGCGCCGAGCGCGATCAGGCCCGGCATCGAATCGCCGATCGGCGAGCCGTTCGCGACGTTGCCGCCGAGCGTGCCCGCGTTGCGGATCGGCAGCGACGCGAAGCGCTTCCACATCTCGGTCAGTTCCGGATACGTGCCGGCCAGCGCTGCATAGGCCTTCTCGACCGTCACGCCCGCGCCGATCTCGATCCAGTCGTCGCCGTGCACGATCTGCTGCAGTTCGGCGATCTGGCCGACGTAGATCAGGTCGTCGAGGCGGCGCATCTGTTTGGTGACCCACAGGCCGATGTCGGTGCTGCCGGCGAGGATGCGCGCGTCGGGGCGCTCCGCCTTCAGCGCGGCCAGCGCGTCGAGCGTGCGCGGCGCCGCGAAGCGTGCGCCGTTGACCGTCGTGTAGTCGAACGTGTCGTCGCGCTTGAGCGATGCAAGCGTGCGGGCGAGCGCGGCCGTGTCGACCGGCGCCGACGGTGCCCGAGCGCCTTCGCCGGTCGCGCCTTCGCCAGTCGCATCGAACATCCGCACCGCCGCATCGACGATCGGGCGATAGCCGGTGCAGCGGCACAGGTTGCCGGTCAGCGCATCGGCGATCTCGGTGCGCGTCGGCACGTCCTTCGCCTTCGCGCACGCACTGCCGCAGCCTTCGTGGCCGTGCTTCTCGTACAGCGCCCACATCGACATCACGAAGCCGGGCGTGCAGAACCCGCATTGCGAACCGTGGCAATCGACCATCGCCTGCTGCACCGGATGCAGCGTGCCGTCCGGCTGGCGCAGGTCCTCGACCGTCAGGAGCGCCTTGCCGTCGAGCGTCGGCAGGAACTGGATGCATGCGTTGACGGCCTTGAACTCGACCGCGCCGGCATCGGTCAGCTCGCCGACGACGACCGTGCACGCGCCGCAGTCGCCTTCCGCGCAGCCTTCCTTGGTGCCGGTGCAATGCGCGTCCTCGCGCAGGTATTGCAGCACGGTGCGGGTCACGTCCGCGCCGCTGACTTCGCGGATCGCGTGACGATGGTAAAAGCGGATCGGCTCACTCATGTCTCGGTGTTTCTTCAAATGGGGGGCAAGGCGGCCTGCGTGGAGCGCTCGACCGACGTTTTTCTGACAGTTTGCACGCTATCACCGTCAAATTCCGCAACCCATAGCCCATCACGCATGCGGCTCATATAACTGCCGCGATATGCGCGCCCGGCCGGCCGACACCCTTGCCGCACGGTGCACTCGGGTGCATCCCGGTCGCCCGCGATCGTCCGTGGCCCGCCTGAACGGGGCGCGATTAACTAAATGGTACCTGCGGGAAAACCGGTTCCATGGGAAAATCCCGATTCCCTTTTCCGCCGTTTTCCGTTCGTTTCGTCATTCGTTCCGACCCCATGTCCTCCGATTCCGCCACACCGCCGCGCAGCGGGTTCGCGGTCACGCTGCAAATCGTGTCCGTCGTCTGCTTCACGTTCATCTGCTACCTGACCATCGGCCTGCCGCTCGCGGTGCTGCCGGGCTTCGTCCACGACGACCTCGGCTTTTCGGCGATCGTCGCGGGCGGCGCGATCAGCGTCCAGTACTTCGCGACGCTCGCCTCGCGGCCGCTCGCCGGGCGCCTCGCCGATACGCTCGGGCCGAAGCAGACCGTGCTGCGCGGGCTGGTCGGCTGCGGCGTGTCGGGCGTGCTGCTGCTCGTCGCGCTGCTGCTCGCGCACTGGCCGGTCGCGAGCCTCGTGCTGCTGGTCGCGAGCCGGCTCGTGCTCGGCGTCGGCGAAAGCCTGTGCGGCACCGGCGCGATCCTGTGGGGCATCGGCCGGGTCGGCGTCGCGCACAACGCGAAGGTGATCTCGTGGAACGGCATCGCGACCTACGGCGCGCTCGCGCTCGGCGCGCCGGTCGGCGTCGCGATCGCGCATACGCTGAATCCGGCGCTGATCGGCGTGATCGTGATCGCGCTGGCCGCGCTCGGCTTCTACCTCGCCCGCCTGATCGCGCCGGTGCCGCTGGTGCACGGCGAGCGGATGTCGTATGCGAGCGTGTTCACGCGCGTGCTGCCGCACGGCCTCGGTCTCGCGCTCGGTTCGGCCGGCTTCGGCTCGATCGCGACCTTCGTCACGCTGTACTACGCGGCGCGCCACTGGCCGAACGCCGCGCTGTCGCTGACGGTATTCGGCACGCTGTTCATCGGCGCGCGCCTGCTGTTCGCGAACACGATCAAGACCTACGGCGGCTTCCGCGTCGCGATCGTGTCGTTCGCGTTCGAATCCGCGGGCCTGCTGCTGCTGTGGCTCGCGCCGGTGCCGCACGTCGCGCTCGTCGGCGCGGCGCTCACGGGCTTCGGCTTCGCGCTGATTTTCCCGGCGCTCGGCGTCGAGGCCGTCGCGCTCGTGCCGCCCGCGAGCCGCGGCGCGGCGCTGTCCGCGTACTCGGTGTTCCTCGACCTGTCGCTCGGTATCACCGGCCCGCTGGCCGGCTATGTCGCGGGTGCGTTCGGCTATCCGCAGGTGTTCCTGTTCGCGGCGGTGGCCGCCGCGGCGGGCGTCGCGCTATCGATGGTGCTGTATCAGCGGCAGGCGCGCGTGGCGGGGAGCGGCGCGGCGGCGTGATGCCTGCGCCGTGCACGGCGGCCGGCCGCGACCTTCGCCCCGCCGCCAAAATAAAACGCCCGCGCGATGCGGGCGTTTTTTCATCCGTCGATCGATATGACGACAGCGAGGATCGATCACGCCGTCCGCAGAAACAGCTTCCGCGTGAGGTCGAACGCGACGAGATTGCCGGCCACCACGAGCAGCAGCCCGAGCACCGCCAGCGGCGACCACTGGTAGCCCTCGAACACCGTCGACACGGCCAGCGCGACGATCGGGAACAGCACCGTGCAGTACGCCGCGCGCTCCGGCCCGATCCGGCCGACGAGCGTCAGGTAAGCGGTGAAGCCGATCACCGAGCCCGGCACGGCGAGATACACCAGCGCGCCGAGATAGCGCGGGCTCGTATCGAGCGTGAACGGCATCCCGGCCGCCGCGCTGCCGACGGTCAGGATCGCCGCGCCGATCAGCATCGCCCAGCCGTTGGTCACGAGCGGATGCAGCCCCATCGACTGCATCCGGCTCGACAGCAGGTTGCCCGCCGAGAAGCACATCGTGCCGGCGAACGCGATCGCGAGCCCCGTCCACGTCGCATGGTCGTCGAGATGGCCGGCCATCTGCTGCCAGAACAGGCATGCGATGCCCGTCAGGCCGAGCAGCGCGCCGGCGATCGCCGACGGTCGCAGCGGGCGGCCCATGAACAGCCGGCCGTTGATCGAGTTCAGCAGCGGCGCGGTCGAGAAGATCACCGCGACGAGGCCGCTCGGCACGACCTGCTCCGCGTAGTAGAAGCACAGGAAGTTCAGGCAGAACAGCGCGAAGCCCTGCGCGACGAGAAAGCGCCACGCCGCGCGCGGCGGGCGCACCGGGCGGCGCATCACGCGCAGCAGCGCGAACAGCACGGCGGCCGCGAGCCAGAAGCGCCACGCGATCGACACGGGCGGCGGCACCGAGCCGAGCTGCCACTTGATCGCGATCCAGGTGGTGCCCCAGATCAGCACGGTGACGAAATAAAGCGACAGGTTCATGGCGGCATTCCGGAAAATCGGGTGAATCGGGATCCCGACTATGCCGTCGCCCAGCGTGGGTCGATTGTCCGGAATTGCGGTCTTTTTCGGCGCGCCGCACGCGGCGGCGCGCGCCCGCTTATACTCGGCGCATCATGAGTCTCTCCCTCTGCGCCCCGCCCGTCGACCGCGCCGCCGCCCTGGCCGGCGGCGATCTGCCGTTCGGCCTGCAGTCGGTCTGTCGCACGCTCGCCGACGCGAACGCGACGCTCGAGCGCTTCGCATGGCTCGGCGATCACCTCGCGATCGCCGAATGGACGCGGGTCACCGATGAAAGCGAGACGGTCTACGAGCAGCCCGGCCATCACACGCTGTCGTGCTACCTCGACGGCGGCTATCGGACCGAGCGCCAGCGCGTGCCGCGCTACGGCGCGCCGAGCCTGCTGTGCGCGTTGCCGGGCGACCATGAATCACGCTGGTGGGTGCGCGGCGAAATGCATTTCATCCACCTCTATTTCCTGCCCGAGCACTTCACGCAGCGTGCGATCCGCGAGCTCGATCGCGAGCCGCGCGAGCTGAAGCTCGCCGATCGCACCTATTTCGAGGATGCACGCGTCGCGGCGCTGCTGCGCTCGCTCGCGCTGGATGGCTGGGACGATGCCGACGAGCGGCTGCGCGTGAACGAGACCGCGCACGAAGTGCTGAGCCTGCTGCTGCGCGGCCAGAGCACGACGCGCACCGACACATCGTTCCGCGGCGGGCTGGCGCCGGCCGTGCGCCGCCGCGTGCGCGACTACATCGACACGTATCTCACGCAGCCGCTGACGCTCGGCGAACTTGCCGAGGTCGCCGCGCTGTCCGAATACCATTTCTCGCGGATGTTCCGGCTGTCGTTCGGCCGCGCGCCGCACGCGTGGGTGGCCGAGCAACGGCTCGCCCGGGCCCGCGAGCTGCTGCGCACGACGGCGCTGCCGCTCGCGCAGATCGCGGCCGACTGCGGCTACGCGAACGCCGGCCACTTCAGCCATCGCTTTCGCGACGCGCACGGCACGACGCCGAATACGTATCGGCGCGCGATGCAAGGCCGCTGAGCGCGGCCCCTTTCCGCTGTTCCGCGCTTACGCGCCGCGCCGCGACAGTTCCTGTTCGAGCGCCGCGACGCCGGCCGGCAGGTCGACCGGCACCTTCAGGTCGACCATCGTGCGGCCGAACGCATGCAGCGTGCGGAACAGGTTGTGTTCGCGGCACTGCTCGCCCATCTGCCCGATCCGCACGATCGGCAACCCGAACGAACCCGAGATCTCGACCTGGTACTGCTTCGAGATATGGCCGCAGACCATCCCGGGCGTCAGCCCCTCCGGCGTTTCAATCCCGACCACCGAATTGAGCCGGCAGTCCTTCGGCGCATAGAGCTTGAGCCCCATCGATTCGACGCCTGCCTGCAGCGCCAGCGAGCAGCGCAGGTGGCGCGCGAAGCGGCTTTCGAGCGTTTCCGCGCAGACGAGCCGCAGCGCCTCGTGCAGCGCGAGCACACCCGACACGGGCGCCGTGTAGTGATAGCCGGCGTTGTGCCAGAAATTCTCCGCGAGCGCCATGTCGAGACACCAGTGCGCGTTCGGCTCGGGGCGCGTCTTCATACGCTCCCACGCGGCATCGGAGAACGCGATCAGCGACACGCCCGGGATCGACGACAGCCCCTTCTGGCCGCCGGTGATCACCGCGTCGATGCCCCACGCGTCCATCTCGAGCGGCATCGTCGACAGCGTGCACACCGCGTCGACGACGACCAGCGCGCCGGCCGCCTTCGCGAGCGCCGCGATGTCGCGCAGGTCGCGGTTCCACACGGTGTTCGACGTCTCGCCCTGCACGATCGTGACGATCTCGGGCCGCTCACGCGCGATCGCGTCGGCAATCTCGTCGAGGCTCGCCACCGCGCGATCGGCCACTTCGAGCGTCGCGACGTCGGCGCCGACACGCGTGGCCATCTCGGCCATCCGCGCGCTGAAGAAGCCGTTGCGGATCGACAGCACGCGCGTGCCGCGCCATGCGAGGTTCGAGATCGCCATTTCCATCGCGGCCGAGCCCGGGCCCGCGACGCCGAGCACCCACTTCGTGCGGGTCTGGAACACGTAACGCGCCATCTCCTTCACCTGCTCGATGATCTTCGCCATCGTCGCGCCGAGGTGGTTGATCACGATCGTGTTCGCCTTGGCCACCGCGGCCGGGATCGGAACCGGGCCGGCCCCCATCATCAGCAGCGGTTCTTCGGGCAGGATCGCGTCGAGCGGCACGACGACGGGACAGGGAATCGGCGAGTAATCGATGGACATGGCTGGAAAAGGATGAGGAAAGGAAGTGCTCGAACGCCCGCAGCACGGGGCCCGTGGCGCGGCGCCCGTTGCACGCGGCGAACTGATCGATCATTCCGTGTTCCGCCGCCTCGCGCAAGAGGCACGCGCGTCCGGACAGCGCGACGGTGGCCCGGTCATCGAACCGGGCCAGACCGGCCGTTCGCCGCACGCGCGATGATCGTCCGGATTGGAAAAAGGATTGCCCCCGGTTGCGAAACGGTTCCATTCGGGTTCCGTACGCGCGATTTTCTTCGCCAATATCAAGACGATTCTTCGAAACCGGCGGTTCAGCCCAATTGGCGGATCGAACGCAATACACCGGCCACCTGATACAAATCACGGAGCGAATTCGATACACAAAATCCGAACGTGGAAAAAACATCCACCATTCCTGATCGTATTGGGGAACGACTCCTGCACTGCCGTGTACCCGCTCGCTCGAACCACCCGCAACACATTGATTAATTTGATAAATATTCTCCAAATCGACACATACTCCAATACCGATTCGGTTTTGTCCGGTGCGTTCTTGCTGCGTTGCAGCGTTAAACCGGTACCCGCGATTTCGATTTTACGCAAGCCGCCCATTTTCTCAGGTTGACGGATATCGGTTCTGTATTGAACAATTGTCTACGGAATCGAAAAATCGATTTTTCGATACGAGGGCAAGCTGGAGCCGCGCGATGCGCTTTCGACGTTGCGCGGCGAAAAATCACAACCATAATCAATCAACCGGGCCAGAAATACGCAAGCCATGAACCAGATTCAGACCATGCGTGTATTCGTCTGCGTCGCCGAGCAGCAAAGCTTCCGGCGCGCGGCGCACCATCTCGGCGTGTCCAATGCGCTCGTCACGCGTTCGATCGCGATGCTCGAGGGCCACCTGAACACACGGCTGATCCATCGCACCACGCGCAATCTGTCGCTCACCGAGGCAGGCGTGCGCTACCTCGATGGTTGCCGCGCGCTGCTCGAGGAATTCGACCACCTCGAATCGTCCGTCGCGCATGCCGTGCGCGAACCGGCCGGCACGCTGCGCGTCGTCGCGTCGGGGCTGCTGTCGCCGCTGGCGCTGACGCCGCTCGTCAGCAGCTTCCGGCACCGCTACCCCGAGCTACGCGTGCAGCTGACCGTCGCCGAAGGGCCGCTCGACGTGCTCGATTCCGGCTACGACGTCGGCATCGTCACCGGCACCCGGCTCGACGGCAACCCGACGCTGATCGGCCATGCGCTCGCGCCGAACCCGTTCGTCGCGTGCGCGGCGCCGGCCTATCTCGACCGCCGCGGCGAGCCGCGCGTGCCCGACGACCTGCCGGGCCACGACTGGGTCACGCTCGCGCCGCACCAGCACACGCCGACGTGGCAACTGGTCGGCCACGACGGCGTCGCCCATTCGGTCACGGTGCGCCCGGCCTGCACGGTCAACCAGCTCGCGCTCGTCCAGGCGGCGGCCGTGGCCGGCGCCGGCATCGCGGTGCTGCCCGAGCCGTGCGTCGCCGACGCGCTCAACCACGGCACGCTCGTGCGGCTGATGGGCGGCTACCGGATCGACGATCCCGACGCGCAGTTGTCGCTCGTCTATCCGAACCGCCAGTACGTGCCGGCCCGCACCCGCAGCTTCGTCGAGCACGCGCTCGAGCACTTCAACGCGCCGGCCGCCCGCGAGCAGGCGGATTACGGCTTCCTGCGGCCGGTACGCGGCCCCGAATGCTCCGACATCGTCACGGGGCTGCAGTAAACTGCGCGCGTCAGCCATCGGAGGTGCAGCGTGCGCGTGATCCTGTTCAGCAGCCGGCAGTACGACGACGATTCGTTCACCGCCGCCAACCGGCAGTTCGGCTATCGGCTGCACTTCCAGCCGTCGCACCTCGACGCGGAAACCGCGATCCTCGCGCACGGCTATGACGTCGTCTGCCCGTTCGTCAATGACACCGTCGACGCGGCCGTGCTCGAACGGCTCGCCGACGGCGGCACGCGGCTGATCGCACTGCGCTCGGCGGGCTTCAACCATGTCGACCTCGCCGCCACCGAACGACTCGGCATCACGGTCGTGCGCGTGCCCGCGTATTCGCCGCATGCGGTCGCCGAGCACGCGGTCGCGCTGATCCTCGCGCTCAATCGCCGCCTGCCGCGCGCCGTCGCCCGCACCCGCGAAGGCGACTTCTCGCTGAACGGCCTGCTGGGCTTCGACCTGCACGGCAAGACCGTCGGCGTGATCGGCACCGGCATCATCGGCAGCGTGTTCGCGAAGATCATGATGGGCTTCGGGATGCACGTGCTCGCGCACTCGGTGCCGCCGTACAACGACGAGCTGATCGCGTTCGGCGCGCGCTACGTCGAGCTCGACGAGCTGCTGCGTCATGCCGACATCGTCAGCCTGCATTGCCCGCTGCTGCCGTCGACACACCACCTGATCAACGAGCGGACGCTCGCGCGGATGAAGCACGGCGCGATGCTGATCAACACCGGGCGTGGCGGCCTCGTCGATGCGCAGGCGCTGGTCGACGCGCTCAAGAGCGGCCAGCTCGGCCATCTCGGGCTCGACGTGTACGAGGAGGAAAGCGGGCTCTTCTTCGAGGATCACTCCGACCTGCCGCTGCAGGACGACGTGCTCGCGCGCCTGCTGACGTTCCCGAACGTGATCGTCACATCGCACCAGGCGTTCTTCACGCGCGAGGCGCTGGCCGAGATCGCGCACACGACGCTGCTGAACATCGAGGCGTGGCATGCGGGCACGCCCGCGAACATCGTGATCGCAAACCGCTGAGAAACCGCACGTTTAATGGCGTGCAGCGCATCCGCAATCGTTTGCTCGTGCGCGCTGCCGCGCACCGCACTCGCCCTCGTCAATAATTCAGCGCATTGTTTCGGCTGAAGTAACGTTTCGCGCGTGCCGTCTGCTATCGTTGCGCCGACGTCCTTCCCTGCCTTTGCCGCTCATGCGTTTCGACGATTCAGACATCGCCGCCGTCTACCGTGCCATCTTCGAACGGCGCGACATGCGCCACTTCACGCCGGCGCCCGTCGATCCGGCCGTGCTCGCGCGGCTACTGCGCGCGGCGCACCACGCGCCGAGCGTCGGTTTCATGCAGCCGTGGCGCTTCATCCGCATCACCGATCCTGCCCTGCGCACCTCGATCCACGCGCTGGTCGAGGCCGAACGCCGCGCGACCGCCGACGCGCTCGGCGAGCGCCAGGACGAATTCATGCGGCTGAAGGTCGAAGGCGTGCGCGAATGCGGCGAGTTGCTGGTCGTCGCGCTCGCCGACGGCCGCGAACGCCACGTGTTCGGCCGCCGCACGCTGCCGGAGATGGATCTGGCCTCCGCCGCGTGCGCGATCCAGAACATGTGGCTGGCCGCCCGCGCGGAAGGGCTCGGGATGGGCTGGGTGTCGCTGTTCGACGTCGATGCGCTGCGCACGCTGCTGCGGATGCCCGACGGCGCGAAGCCGATCGCCGTGCTGTGCGTCGGCCACGTCGATGCGTTCTATGCGAAGCCGATGCTCGAAGCAGAGCGCTGGGCTGCGCGGATGCCGATCGAAGCCTGCCTGTTCGAGAACGGCTGGGACGATCCGGCGGCGATCGGTGGGGCCGGATCGGCTGCGGCGCCAGCGGAGGTGGCCAGCGAAACGAAGCACACGCCGGACGCGATGCGCGACGGGTCGTCCAAACGCATCGCGTGATCCCCTCCGGCAGCCGCCATCATCCCGGCCCTGGAGCTCCCGCGAATCCCACACTGTGAGCTTGCCGCTCACCACCCCGTCGCACGCCGGCAACACCCGTTTGGGCCCCAAGCATAGGGGTTTTCACTGAAGTAGAATCGCGGCTGACGTTCGCCTCACCGACCGCCCGCCCCGCGCCTCCCGCGCCTGGCTCGAGCGGCATCCTTTCCCGAGCCTACCGCGATGCCCCTGCCTCTTTTCGCCCTTGCCGTCGCCGCATTTGGAATCGGTACCACCGAATTCGTGATCATGGGGCTGCTGCCCAATGTCGCGCGCGACCTCGGCGTGTCGATCCCGGCCGCCGGGATGCTCGTGTCGGGCTACGCGCTCGGCGTGACGATCGGCGCGCCGATCCTCGCGATCGTCACCGCGAAGATGCCGCGCAAGCGTGCGCTGATGAGCCTGATCGGGCTGTTCATCGCCGGCAACCTGTTCTGCGCGATCGCGCCCGGCTACGCGGTGCTGATGGCCGCGCGCGTCGTCACCGCGTTCTGCCACGGTGCGTTCTTCGGGATCGGCTCGGTGGTCGCGAGCAACCTCGTCGCACCGAACCGCCGCGCACAGGCGATCGCGCTGATGTTCACCGGCCTCACGCTCGCGAACGTGCTCGGCGTGCCGCTCGGCACCGCGCTCGGCCAGGCGTTCGGCTGGCGCGCGACGTTCTGGGCCGTCACCGGCATCGGCATCGCCGCGGCCGCCGCGCTCGCGGTGTGCCTGCCGAAGAACCTCGCGATGCCCGACACCAGCATCACGCGCGAATTCAGCGTGCTGAAGCACCCGCAGGTGCTGATGGTGCTCGGCATCAGCGTGCTCGCATCCGCGAGCCTGTTCAGCGTGTTCACGTACATCACGCCGATCCTCGAGGACGTGACGGGCTTCTCGCCGCGCCAGGTCACCTACGTGCTGCTGCTGTTCGGCCTCGGCCTGACCGTCGGCGGCACGCTCGGCGGCAAGCTCGCCGACTGGCGCCGGATGCCGTCGCTGATCGCGACGCTCGCGCTCATCGGTATCGTCCTCGCGCTGTTCGCGGGCACGATGCATCTGCCGTTCGCCGCGCTCGCGACGATCTTCGTGTGGGGCATCCTCGCGTTCGCGATCGTGCCACCGCTGCAGATCATGATCGTCGATCGCGCGAGCGACGCGCCGAACCTCGCGTCGACGCTGAACCAGGGCGCGTTCAACCTCGGCAATGCAACCGGCGCGTGGCTCGGCGGGATGGCGATCGGCTCGGGCGTGTCGCTCGTGAGCCTGCCGTGGGTCGGCGTCGCGATGGCGATCGCCGCGCTCGCGCTCACGCTGTGGTCGGCGTCGCTCGAACGCCGCCCGGTGGTCGTGCCGACCGAGTACGTCTGACGCGACCCTGCTGCAACCCTGCCGCAATCGTTGCGTACGCAACTCCATTCAAACGTGACGACCTTCATGGACCTTTCAACAGTCGCGGTGTAGCATCGCGGCCGATGAAAGCCATTCTCAATCGCGATTTCCTCGCGCTGATCCTGAGCGTCGCGGTCGTCGGCCTCGGGACCGGCGCCACGCTGCCGCTCACCGCGCTCGCACTGACCGAAGCCGGGCACGGCACCAACGTCGTCGGCATGCTGACCGCCGCGCAGGCGCTCGGCGGCCTCGCGATCGTCCCGTTCGTCACCGCGCTCGCACGGCACATCGGCGCGCGCCGCGCGATCGTCGTGTCGGTCGTGCTGCTCGCGGCGGCCACCGCGCTGATGCAGTTCACGTCGAACCTGATCCTGTGGGGCGTGCTTCGCGTGCTGTGCGGCGCCGCGCTGATGCTGCTGTTCACGATCGGCGAAGCATGGGTCAACCAGCTCGCCGACGATTCGACACGCGGTCGCGTCGTCGCGATCTACGCGACCAATTTCACGCTGTTCCAGATGGCCGGCCCCGTGCTCGTCAGCCAGATCGCCGGCGCGACCAGCATCCGCTTCGCGCTGTGCGGCGCGCTGTTCCTGCTCGCGCTGCCGACGCTCGCGACGATCCGCCGTGCGCCGCTCGCCGGCGACGACGCGCATCACGCAGCGCACGACAGCTGGCTCGCGGTCCTGCCGCGCATGCCGGCGCTGATCATCGGCACCGGCTTCTTCGCGCTGTTCGACACGCTCGCGCTGTCGCTGCTGCCGCTCTACGCGATGGATCACGGCGTCGCGAGCGCGACCGCCGTGCTGCTCGCGTCCATCATGCTGTTCGGCGACACCGCGATGCAGTTCCCGATCGGCTGGCTCGCGGACAAGCTCGGCCGCGAACGCGTGCACCTCGGCGCCGGCTGGATCGTGCTGGCCGGCCTGCCGCTGCTGCCGTTCGTGATCGCGAATCCGTGGCTGTGCTGGCCGCTGCTGTTCGTGCTCGGCGCGGCGGCCGGCAGCATCTATACGTTGTCGCTCGTCGCGTGCGGCGAACGGTTCCGCGGCGCGGCGCTCGTCACCGCGAGTTCGCTCGTGTCGGCGTCGTGGAGCGCTGCGAGCTTTGGCGGGCCGCTGGTTGCGGGCGCGTTAATGGAGCAACTGGGCAGCAACGCGCTCATCGGCGTGCTGGTCGCCTGTGTCGCCGCGTTCGTCGCGGCCGCGCTGTGGGAACGCCGCGCCGCGGTGTAACGCGCGGTCTGATACGGGTTGGCGTTGGCGTTGGCGTTGGCGTTGGCGCGCAGCATCACGTCCCCGTACGTATCGGCCCGCTCGCGCCCTTCCCGCGGTAACGACAGCGGCCCGCGCAATGCGGGGCCGTCCCGTCCTTCCGGACTACGCGGGACCTATACGTCACATTTCGCGCTGCGATCCGTCACACGCTGCGCGCCGGCAAAATCTTGCCCGCACACGTACCGAAGCCGACGCGATACCCCTCGCCCTGGCACCAGCCCGCGAGCGTCAGCTCGTCGCCGTCCTCGATGAACGTGCGGCTGCCGCCGCCGTTCAGCGCGACCGGCTCCTTGCCGTTCCACGTCAGTTCGAGCAGGCTGCCGAACGAATCCTTGGTCGGCCCGCTGATCGTGCCCGAACCCATCAGGTCGCCCACGCGCGTGTTGCAGCCGGCCACCGTGTGATGCGCGAGCTGCTGCGCCATCGTCCAGTACATGTGCTTGAAGTTGGTGCGGCAGATCGACGTGGCCTCGACCGCACCCTCGGCGCGCAGCGTCACTTCCAGCGCGATATCGAACGCATGCTTGCCCGCATGTCGCAGATACGCGAGCGGCTGCGGCGACTGCTCCGGCTGCGCGACGCGGAACGGTTCGAGCGCGTCGAGCGTGACGATCCACGGCGAGATCGTCGTCGCGAAACCCTTCGAGTTGAACGGCCCGAGCGGCACGTATTCCCACTGCTGGATGTCGCGCGCGCTCCAGTCGTTCAGCAGCACCATCCCGAAGATATGCGCTTCCGCGTCCTCGCACGCGATCGGCTCACCGAGCGCGTTGCCCTTGCCGACGATGAAGCCCGTCTCCAGTTCGATGTCGAGCTTGCGGCACGCGCCGAACACCGGACGTTCCTGGTCAGGCAGCTTCAGTTGCCCGTTCGGGCGCCGCACCGGCGTGCCGCTCACGACCACTGACGACGCGCGGCCGTTGTAGCCGATCGGCATCTCCGACCAGTTCGGCAGCAGTGCATTCTTCGGATCACGGAACATCGAGCCGACGTTGGTCGCGTGCTCCTTCGACGAATAGAAATCGGTGTAGCCGGGAATCTCGACCGGCAGATGCAGCATCGCGTCGCGCTGCGCGACGAGCACCTGCGCGCGCAGCGCCGCGTCGTCACGCAGCGTCGCGTTATCGCGCGAGAACAGCGCCGACAGCTGCACGCGCACACTGCGCCACGCGTCGCGACCGAGCGCGACGAACGCGTTGAGCGTCGGTGCGGCGAACACGTCGGCGCCGGCCGGCAGCGTCACGAGGCGCGCACGCGCGAGCGCGGCGAGATCGACGATCTGGTCGCCCAGTGCGACGCCGGCACGGCGCACGCCCTGCTTCGCATCGCTGAAGATCCCGAACGGCAGGTTCTGGATCGGGAAATCGCACGCGGGATCGTTCGCCGTGTCGATCCAGCTCTTGCGAGCCGGATCGAGCGTCGCGCGCCAGTCTTGGATATCGCTCACTTTTGCTCCGGATTGAAGTGTTTCTTGATGCCTTGCCAGCATTCGAAGTAGTCGGCCTGCAGCTGCGCGGTGTCGAGCGCGTAGCGCGTCGGCCGGATCAGCGTGCGGGTTTCGAACATGAACGCCATCGTCGCGTCGACCTTGTGCGGCTTCGTCGTGTCGCTCGCGGACGCCTTCTCGAACGTGTCCGCATCGGGCCCGTGGCCCGACATGCAGTTGTGCAGGCTCGCGCCGCCCGGCACGAAGCCTTCGGCCTTCGCGTCGTACGCGCCGTGCACGAGCCCCATGAACTCGCTCGCGACGTTGCGGTGGAACCACGGCGGGCGGAACGTATCCTCGGCCGCGAGCCAGCGCGGCGGGAAGATCACGAAGTCGATCGTGTCGACGCCCGGCGTGTCGCTCTGCGCCTGCAGCACGAGGAAAATCGACGGATCGGGATGGTCGAAGCTGATCGAGCCGATCGTGTTGAACAGCCGCAGATCGTACTTATACGGTGCGTAGTTGCCGTGCCACGCGACGACGTCGAGCGGCGAATGGCCGATGTCCGCGCGCCAGAGCCGGCCGTTCAGCTTCGCGATCAGCTCGAACGCGCCTTCGCGATCCTCGTACGCGGCCTGCGGCGTCAGGAAATCGCGCGGGTTCGCGAGCCCGTTCGAGCCTATCGGGCCGAGATCCGGCAGGCGCAGCAGCGCACCGAAGTTCTCGCAGATATAGCCGCGCGCGTCGCCGTCCGGCAGCGCGACGGTGAAACGCACGCCGCGCGGGATCACCGCGATCTCGAACGGCTCGACATCGAGCCGGCCGAATTCCGTCGCGATAAACAGCCGCCCCTGCTGCGGCACGATCAGCAGCTCGCCGTCCGCGCTGTAGAAAAAGCGGTCCTGCATCGAGCGGTTCGCCGCATACAGATGAATCGCGCAGCCGTTCATCGCGGCGGCCGACCCGTTGCCGGCCATCGTCACAAGGCCGTCGACGAAATCGGTCGGCTCGACCGGCATCGGCAGCGGGTCCCAGCGCAGCTGGTTCGGCGGCGTCGGCGGCACGTCGGCCGAATCGCCGAATTCCGACACGAGCCGCTGCGCGCCCGCATACGGCTCGAACGGCCGGTGCACGGCGGCCGGGCGAATCCGGTACAGCCACGAGCGGCGGTTGTGGCCGCGCGGCGCGGTGAACGCCGTGCCCGACAGCTGCTCCGCGTACAGCCCGTACGGCGCGCGCTGCGGCGAGTTGCGGCCGTGCGGCAGCGCACCGGGCAGCGCCTCGGTCGCGAATTCGTTCGCGAAGCCGCTCAGGTAGCCGGCGGTTGCCGGTTTCGACAGGTCAAGCGTCATCGTTTTCCTTTCTCCATCAATTCAGGGCGGCGTTCGGCGCCTGCGCAGCGCTGCGCCGCGTGACGCCCGCAAGGCCGAGCACGAACAGCGCCGAGCACAGCACGGGCACCGCGGCCGCGTGGAACAGCGCGCCGTTGGACCAGTTGAGCGCAATCAGTTGTCCGCCGACGAGCGGCCCGAGCACCGAGCCGATCCGGCCGATGCCGAGGCTCCAGCCGATGCCCGTCGAGCGCAGCGACGTCGGGTAATACTGGCCCGCGAGCGCGTTCACGGCCGGCTGCCCGCCGACCACGCAGAACCCGCCCGCGAACACGACGACCAGCAGCCACGGCAGCGCATGCGCGACCGAGCCGATCAGCCCCACCGACACGGCCGCGCACGCAAAGCAGGCGAACAGCACGCGCACGAAGCCGTAACGTTCGATGAACCAGCCGAGCGACAGCGTGCCGATCACGCCGCCCGTCTGCAGCACCGTGCCGACGATCACCGCCGTGCCCGGCGAATAGCCGGCCTCGCGCATCACGGTCGGCAGCCAGTTCGACAGGAAGTACAGATCGATCAGGTTCATGAAACTGATCGCCCACAGCAGCAGCGTGACCGGCAGGCGGCCATGGCGGAACAGTTCGGCCACCGGCGCGCCGCTCGCCGCGCGCTCGCGCACGACGAGCCGCGTGTTCGCATCGATGCCGGCCTGCGGCGCGAACCGCGCGAGCCAGTCACGCGCCTGCGCGACGCGCCCTTTCAGCACCAGGAACTGCAGCGATTCGGGCAGCCGCGCGACCATCGCGATCGTCAGCACGAGCGGCACCGCACCGCCGACGAAGAACACCGAACGCCAGCCGAGCGCCGGAATCAGCGCCGCGCTGATGAAGCCGCCGAGCGCCGCGCCGAGCGTGAAGCCGCACGACACGATCATCATCCGCTTCACGCGATGCGCGGCCGGGCTGAACTCGCCGACCAGCGCCATCGCGTTCGGCATGATGCAGCCGAGGCCGAGCCCCGTGACGAAGCGCAGCGCCATCAGCACGGGAATCGAGCCCGCGAACGGCGTCGCGAGCATCGTCACCGCGAAGAACAGCGTCGAGCCGATCAGCACCGGGCGCCGCCCGATCCGGTCGGCCAGCACCGACAGCCCGAGCGCGCCGAGCAACATGCCGAACAGGCTCGCGCTGAACACGGGCCCGAGCGCCTGCTTCGGCACACCCCATTCGGCGATCACGCTCGGCGCGACGTAGCCCATCGCCTGCGCATCGAAACCGTCGATCACGAGGCACAGCCCGCACAGCGCGAGCAGCATCCAGTGAAAACCCGGGCGATGGGTCTCGTCGATCACGCGCTCGACTTCGAGCACGCGCGTATCGGCCGCCGCGCTCATTGCGCCACCTCGGCGGCCGGATGCACGGGCGGCGTCACGCCCTGGCGCGCGAGCGCCATCGCTTCGCGCAGCACGTCGGCGTCACCGACCTGGTTCGCGAGCAACAGGATCAGCTTCGCGTTGACGAGCTGGCTGTCGGCGTCCGACAGGTCGCGATGCATGTCGATCAGCGCTTCGTAGAACGCATCGGGGTCGGCCAGGCGCGGGCGGGTATCGAGTGGGGGCATGACGGTGTCTCCGGTGTCTTTATCGTATTCAGCGTGCGCAGCTCGCGCGCGCCAGTGCGTCGGCAATCGCCTGACGGTCGAGCGTGCGCGTGCGGGCGCAGACGTGCTGGTCGGGACGCAACAGGTAGAACGTGCCGGGCTGCGCGTCGTAGCGCTGCGCGGCGAGCCCGTCGACGTCCTCCACCACGTCGACACCGGCCGCCGGCTGCGCGTGCCCGGCCGGCACGACGAGCACCGGCCGCACCGCCGGCGCGAGGCCGTCGACGGCCTGCGCGAGCGCGGCCGCGTCGCCCGGCAATCCGAACAGCACACCGGTGAAGCCGCCGCGCAGATGCTGCAGCAGCCAGCCCGACGCGCCTTGCGCGCGCACCGGTGCATCGGCCGCCGCCGCGCCCGGCCGCATCGCGCACGCAAACGTGTCGCCGCCGCGGTCCGGCGTGTTGAGCGGCGAATCGGCCAGCACGGCCGGCACCGACAGGCGCCCGCTGTTCACCAGCTTGCGTGCGAACTCGCAGTCGCGCGCGAGCTTCAGCGTCGCGTCGCGGAACACGCGCGACACCGCGCTTTTCGGCGTGATGAAATCGGTCGAGCGCGTCGAGTTGCGGATGTTCTCGTCGGCTGCGAACTCGCGCTCGCTCGCATAAGTGTCGAGCAGGCGGTCGTGCGCACGGCCGTCGAGCACCAGCTTCAGCTTCCACGCGAGGTTGTCCGCGTCCTGCACGCCGCTGTTCGCACCGCGCGCGCCGAACGGCGACACGCCGTGCGCGGAATCGCCCGCGAACAGCACGCGGCCGTGGCGGAACGTGTCCATCCGCTGGCAGCGGAACGTATAGACGCTCACCCACTCGAGCTCGAACTCGACGTCCGCGCCGAGCAGCGCGCGCACACGCGGGATCACACGCTCCGGCTGCTTCTCGGCGACCGGATCGGCATCCCAGCCGAGCTGGAAGTCGATGCGCCACACGTTGTCCGGCTGGCGGTGCAGCAGCACCGACTGGTTGCGGTGAAACGGCGGGTCGAACCAGAACCAGCGCTCGGTCGGAAACTCCGCCTTCATCTTCACGTCGGCGATCAGGAAGCGGTCCTTGAACGTGCGGCCACGGCTTTCCAGGCCCATCGCCGTGCGCATCGGGCTGCGCGAGCCGTCGGCCGCGATCACGTATTGCGCGCGCAGCGTCGCGACGCCGTCCGGCGTCTCGATCGTCAGCACCGCGTGTTCGGCCGACTGGTCGACGCCCGTCACCTTGTGCTTCCAGCGGATGTCGATGTTCGGCAGCTCGAACGCGCGGTCGGCCAGATAGCCTTCGACGTAGTACTGCTGCAGGTTGATGAACGCGGGGCGCGCATGCCCCTCCTCGGGCAGCAGGTCGAATGCGTAAAGCTGCTCGTCCTGCAGGAACACCTTGCCGACGTGCCAGCTCACGCCCTTGTCGACGAAGCGCTCGCCGCAGCCGAGCCGGTCGAAGATCTCGAGCGTGCGCTTGGCGAAGCAGATCGCGCGCGAGCCGGTCGACAGCGTGTCGTCGTCGTCGAGCAGCACGACCGGCACGCCCTGCTGCGCGAGGTCGATCGCGGCGGCCAGGCCCACCGGGCCCGCGCCGACGACGATCACCGGGTGGACGGCCGCGTCGTGCGCGCGGGCGCGGTACTCGAACTTCAGCGTCTGGTAATCGATGCTCATGGTCGCCATCCGCGCGTCAACCCCGCCGTGCGCGCACCGCCGCGCCCGTCGCTCCATCCGTCTCCTCGCGGCGCGCCTGCCCGCTTGTCCTGTCAACAACCGCCACGTCTCGCTCCTTGCTTCCTGTTGATTCGTGAACGGCGCCGTTTCGCGGCGCCCGCATGCCGCTTTTCTTGATCGGCGACCCCTCCTTGGATTTACGAATAGTAAAACCAATTACGAATAGTGAAATCAACGTAAACCCTAGTCGTTCGCTCGGGGACGGGATAACCATATGAATGAAACGCCGAGCCGAGCGCGGCGCGCGCTGCTAATATCAAGTCAACGAGGCGGCCCTTTCGGCCGCCATTTTTCCTTCTCACGCCGATGATTCCGCCTACCATCCCCGAGCTGGTCAGCCGTGCCGGGCAACTGCCGTATCTGCGGGAACACCTCGCGCTTGCCGAAGGCGGCACCGCGTGCGCGAATCTGCCCGAGCGCACGCTCGCCAGCGCGTACGAGCCGATCTACGACGTGACGATGCCCGGCGCGCCGCAATCGACGTCGTTCGCCGACGCGATCGAGCGCTACGGCGACGAGCTCGGCTTCCAGGCCGTCACGCTCGTCACCGGCGCGCAGCACGACCCGGTCGACGCGGCCGTCGACGACCAGACGCTGGTCGCGATCGACCGCCTGTCGCGCGCGCTGCACGCGATCAATTTCTTCGGGGCGCAGCGTCACGGGCTGCTGTTCCTGCGCGTGCACGAGCGGCTGCTCAAGAGCGTGAAGTACGACCACGGCAAGCATTTCTCGTCGGTACTGCAGCGCTTCGGGCTGCCGCCCGAGCGGATCGTGATCGAACTGCCGGCGGTCGCGGTCGCCCACAAGACGTTCCTCGGCTACCTGACGCGCAGCTATCAGCATCACGGCTTCAAGGTCGCCGACAAGCTGCCCGACCCGGGCCGCATCCTCGCGGTCGAATCGGACATGGCGCGCCCCGACTACATCAAGATGGATGCGGGCATCGCGTTGCGCGACGGGATGGTCAAGGCGCTCGTCGCCTACGCGCAGCGCGTGCGGATTCCGCTGATCTTCGACGGCGTGGTCGACGAGACGCAGTGCGAGCTGCTGCGCCAGCACGACGTGCGGTTCATGCAGGGGCCGGTGTTCGCGAAGGTCGTGACGGCCTGAGCGGAGGGAGCAGCCACGCGGGGAGCGTGCCGCGCCGGGGGCGGCATCCGGTGTCGGGTTACTTCGGGAATCAGGTTTCAGCGTCGCTCGACGCCGGCCGGTTCCTCGTTCGTTCATGCAGAAAGGTCGAATGCGCTTGCGCACCCGCCCGGCGCCGGCGCATTGCCCGCGACGGGCCGCCTATTCCCTGCCACCGTCGTCGTACTTCGGTAGATCGTCGTCGATCTCGATGCCCGGGAAACGATCGCCGTACCAGACGTGCCACGCCGGACGCAGCCTCGACGGTTCGTCGAGCGTCGCGTAATTGATCTCGACCGTCTGCGGCGCGTCAGAGCGCCGGTATTCGAGCTGCGCGCCGCAACGGCCGCAGAAGCGCCGTTCGCCCCAGGCGCTCGACGCGTAGACGGTCGGTTCGCCCCGCAGATATTCGAATGCGTCGATCGGCACCGATGCCGATGCGACGACCGCCGCGCCGGTCGTGCGCTGGCAGAGCCGGCAGTGGCAGAAACCGGCGTCGGTCGGAACGCCGGCGATACGGTAGCGGATCGCGCCGCACGCGCATCCGCCTTCCATCGGTTCGGGGTGCGCCATCGCAGACCTCGTCGTCGGGGAAGCAGGCGAACGATGATGAGCGCGGTTCGCCCGTCACGCAATACGCAACGGTGCCGCGCCGCCTCTGCTTCCCCACCTGTTGCGCACGAGCTGGTTGCCGCACGACCACAGCACCCGCGCGCTCGTCGCTCTCAGACCGTCTGCCCGAGCCGCTGCGCGAGCGCCTTCAGTTGCGGCCCGACCTGCGTGCGAAACACGGCCTCGTCCATCGACGACGCCGGGCCGCTGCAGCTCAGGATCAGCCAGCGCCCCTCGCGCGGCTCGCGAAACGGCACGGCCGCCGCGTTCACGTCCGCGTGCCACGCGCGGAACGAATAGCAGCAACCGCCCGCCGAGAATTCGGCCACCGCCTGCTGCGCGGCGGCGACGAGCGCATCGGCGTCGGCCGCGCCGCCGGCCGCGCGGTGCAGTTCGGCATAGAGCGCGCGGCGCACGTCCTCCGGCTGCACGGCCAGGTACGCGCGCCCCATCGAGCTCGTCAGCATCGACAGCCGCGAACCGGGCGCGAGCCCGAGCGTCAGCGCGGTCTCGCTGCGGATCGTCTCCAGATAGATCATGTCGAGCCCGTCGCGGCAGCCGAGCGACACGGCCGCGCCGATCTCGCGCGCGAGCGCCTGCATGTGCGGCCGCGCGAGATCGATCGTGCCCGAGCCCGACAGCAGCGCGTAGCCGAGCGACAGCACGCCGGCGTCCAGCGCATACTTTCCGAGCGTCTCGTCGTAGCGCAGATAGCCGAGCACGGTCAACGTATAGGCGAGCCGGTTCACCGTTGCCTTCGGCAGCCCCGTGCGTTCCGCGAAATCGCGATTGCCCAGCATCGTCTCGCCGGGCCGGAAAGCGCGCAGCAGGTCGAGCCCGCGCGCGAGCGCGACGACGAACTTGCGCTCGTCGATCGTGGTGTCGTCGATGGTTGAAAGTGTCATCCGGTGCTACACTGAGGTCGATTTGCAAAACATTGTTCCGCACAGCGGAACGCAAGTCAAGCGAACTTCAGGCATCAGCCCGGAGCAAGCGCTGCAGCGCGGCCTCTGTCCGACTGAAAAGCACGGACTCGGGGCCGGCGCCGAAGCGCCCGCTCCCACTGACCGTAACGCATGGGGCCGGAGTAAGCGCTGAAGCGCCAACTCGGGCCGACCGCGAAGCATGGGGCCCGACTAAGCGCTGAAGCGCCAACTCGGGCCGACAGGAGATGAGACGATGAGTGCTGCAACTTTTCATTGGGACGATCCGCTGCTGCTCGACCAGCAACTGACCGAAGAAGAGCGAATGGTCCGCGATGCCGCGCAGGCGTATGCCCAGGACAAGCTCGCGCCGCGCGTCACCGAAGCGTTCCGCCACGAACGCACCGACGCGGTCATCTTTCGCGAGATGGGCGAGGTCGGCCTGCTCGGCCCGACGATTCCCGAGGAATACGGCGGCCCCGGCCTCAACTACGTGAGCTACGGGCTGATCGCGCGCGAAGTCGAGCGCGTCGACTCCGGCTACCGTTCGATGATGTCCGTGCAGTCGTCGCTCGTGATGGTGCCGATCTTCGAATTCGGCTCCGACGCGCAGAAGCAGAAATACCTGCCGAAGCTCGCGACCGGCGAATGGATCGGCTGCTTCGGCCTGACCGAGCCGAACCACGGCTCCGATCCGGGCAGCATGGTCACGCGCGCGAAGAAGGTGCCGGGCGGCTACGCGCTGTCCGGCGCGAAGATGTGGATCACCAACTCGCCGATCGCCGACGTATTCGTCGTATGGGCCAAGCTGGAAGAGAACGGCAAGGACGCGATCCGCGGCTTCATCCTCGAGAAGGGCTGGAAAGGCCTGTCGGCGCCGGCGATCCACGGCAAGGTCGGGCTGCGCGCATCGATCACCGGCGAAATCGTCCTCGACGAGGTGTTCGTGCCCGAAGAGAACCTGATGCCGAACGTGAGCGGCCTGCGCGGCCCGTTCACCTGCCTGAACTCGGCACGCTACGGGATCGCGTGGGGCGCGCTCGGCGCCGCCGAGTCCTGCTGGCACACCGCGCGTCAGTACGTGCTCGACCGCCAGCAGTTCGGCCGGCCGCTCGCCGCGAACCAGTTGATCCAGAAGAAGCTCGCCGACATGCAGACCGAAATCACGCTCGGCCTGCAAGGCGTGCTGCGCCTCGGCCGGATGAAGGACGAAGGCACGGCCGCCGTCGAGATCACGTCGATCATGAAGCGCAATTCGTGCGGCAAGGCGCTCGACATCGCCCGCCTCGCGCGCGACATGCTCGGCGGCAACGGCATCTCCGACGAATTCGGCGTCGCGCGCCACCTCGTGAACCTCGAAGTGGTCAACACGTACGAAGGCACGCACGACATCCACGCGCTGATCCTCGGCCGCGCGCAGACGGGCATCCAGGCATTCTTCTGATGATCCGGCCATGACGCACGCGGCAGCGATGCCGCGCACGCCGCCCAAGCAAAAGCCCGCTCGGCATGACTGCCGAGCGGGCTTTTTTTCATCGGAGCCGCGGCTCCTGGCCGCCGATGCTTACTTGTTCGGCTGCGGCGTCAGCCGCAGATACGGACGCACCGCGTTGAAGCCCTTCGGGAAGCGTTTCTTCAGCTCTTCCGGATCCTGCAGCGACGGCACGATCACGACGTCGTCGCCGTCCTTCCAGTTGCCGGGCGTCGCGACCTTGTAATTATCGGTCAGTTGCAGCGAGTCGATCACGCGCAGCACTTCGTCGAAGTTGCGCCCCGTGCTGGCCGGATAGGTGATCGTGAGCCGCACCTTCTTGTTCGGGTCGATCACGAACAGCGAACGCACCGTCAGCGTTTCGTTCGCGTTCGGGTGAATCATGTCGTACAGCTGCGACACCTTGCGGTCCGCGTCGGCGATGATCGGAAAGCCCACGACCGTCGACTGCGTTTCGTTGATGTCGTTGATCCAGCCCTTGTGCGATTCGACGCCGTCGACCGACAGCGCGATCACCTTCACGTTGCGTTTCTCGAATTCGCCCTTCAGTTTCGAGGTCAGCCCGAGTTCGGTCGTGCACACCGGCGTGTAGTCGGCCGGATGGGAGAACAGGACGCCCCAGCTGTTGCCGAGCCACTCGTGAAACTTGATGGTGCCCAGGCTCGATTCCTGCTCGAAATCCGGTGCGATGTCGCCAAGACGCAGACTCATGATGTTCCCTCCTCGAACGATGCTGGTTGAAACCGCGCGCTGGACAGCGCGGGGCAGTCCATCAGCTTACGGGAAGCAATGGGCCGTGCGAACGATTATTCCGTTTGATATTCATACTTTTTTGTCATTTTTACCCGGCGTCATGGCAGAACGGAAGCTCGCGGGGGAAACTTTTCAACCCGTTTGCCGCTCTGTTCATGATTACAAGTCGTTTACCATGCAGTCTTGCGCTGCCGCCGTGTGTCTTCCCGGCTCGCCAGCAGGCAGGGGTTTCGCTACGATGTGAACCTGCAGCATGACAGCACGAAGGGAGTTGCAATGTCGGAAATCAACAAGGAGAAACTGATGTCGGATATCAAAACCGTTCTCTCGGACGCCGAAGACCTGCTCAAGCAAGCGGCGAGCAGCACGGGCGACCGTGCGGCCGAGCTGCGCGAGAAAGCCATGTCGCGCCTGAAGCAGGCCAAGGAAAAGGCAGCCGACGTCCAGGTCGTGGTGGTCGAGAAAGGCAAGAAGGCTGCACGCGCGACCGACGACTACGTGCACGAGCATCCGTGGACGTCGATCGGCGTGGCCGCCGGCGTCGGCGTGCTGATCGGCCTGCTGATCAACCGCAAGTAACGCGCTCTGCGCCGTTTCGTCCCGCGGGCCGGGTTGCGGCCTGCGGGCGTCGAAGCCGGCCGGCCCGCGCCGGCCGGCTTTGTCCTAGCTGCTTACTGCACGCGCAAGCACCTCATCCATGACGACAGACACCCCCTCGCAGCCGTCCGGTCAAGGACCGTTGCGCCGCCTCGTCGGCTCCGCCATCGGCCTTCTGCAGACGCGCCTCGAACTGGTGGGCATCGAGCTCGCCGAGGAGAAGGAGCGCCTGATGGGCGTGCTGTTCCTCGGACTCGCCGCGATGATGCTCGCGACGATGGCGCTCATCAGCCTGACCGTGCTGATCGCGATCGCGTTCTGGGATACCTACCGCTGGCAGGCGCTCGCCGCGATCACCGCGCTGTATGCCATTGGCGGCATCGTATGCGCGCTGAAGGCGCGCTCGGGCCTGCGCGACGCGCCGACCGTGTTCGAGGCGACGCTCGCCGAGCTCGAGAAAGACCGCGACCTGTTCCGCGGCAAGCCGTGAACGCCTTCGCGCTCATCCCTCCCACCTACTTCGTCGACGCGCCATGAGCCAGAACATCACGGGCAATCCCTCCCGCTCCCATTCGTCGCGATCGAACTGGAGTGCGTCGCAGCACCGCGCGCTCCGCAAGGAATTGCTGATCCTGCGATCCGAAGTCGAGCGGCTCGAATTTGCGGAGGCTGCCGCCGAAATGCGCCACGCCGTCACGCGCTTCAGCTGGCTCAAGGTGTTCATCCCCGGGCTGTCGACCAGCAGGTTCGGCCAGTCGGCCAAGAACCTGAACGCAAGCCTCGGCCAGCTCGTCAACCAGTATCCGATGCTGAGTTCGCTCGCGTCGCTCGTGCTGGCGAAACCCGTTCGCTCGCTGCTGCGTGCGAGCGCGGGCCCCGCGTTGAAGTGGGGCACGCTCGGCTTCGCCGCATGGGAGGTCTACCGGATCTGGAAACAGTCCCGCGACGAACGCGGGCTCGACGCACAGAACGACTGATCGTCGGCATCCCGCGCGCACGGCCCTGCGCCACTGCGCGCCTTCCTTGCGCACTCAGCGCACACCCCAGCAGACAGCGCCCGGTTCGTCGACGCCATCGCTTCCTGTATTGCCTTTCGTCCCGTCCGAACGCAGCGTGAACGTGCCGCATGCATCGTCGTGCATCGGCCCGGTGTCGAGCGGCGTCGCCGCCAGTTCATAGCTCACGGGTGAACCGTCGCCATCCGGCGGCGCGTACGCGAGCGCGTCCGACAACGCCGGGGGCGGCGCCATGTCGACCACCGCGAGCGACATGGCGACCATCAACTCGACGAGCGTGAATCCGCACGATCGTTGCACCATATTCTTCAAGGGTCGAGCGCCCCGTTCCATCGCAATCGCCCTCCGCCACGGTGATGCGACGACTGTAGCGGCGCGTGCAAACGTGCGCCATTTGCCGAACGGCCGAGGCGACATGCGATCGCGACCGACACAATCGGCGCGAATCGAACCCATGGAGCAGACGATAAACGGACGCAGCGCGTCAGCGCTTACGGGGGGTCTTGGCGGGAGAGGCGCGACGGAACTCTTCGATCACGTCGGCAAATTCGGAAACGTCCTCGAACCGGCGATACACCGATGCGAAGCGGACATAGGCGATCGTATCGAGGCCGCGCAACTCGTTCATCACGAGTTCGCCCAGCTTCTCGCTACGCACTTCACGCTCGCCAGTCGCGAGCAGTTGATACTCGATGCGGGCGACCGCCGCGTCGATCGCGTCGGCCGCAACCGGCCGTTTGCGCAGCGCGAGTTGCATGCTGGCGACGATCTTGCGACGGTCGAATTCCGTGCGGCTGCCGTCCTTCTTCACGACGGCCGGCAGGTTCAGTTCGACCCGCTCGTACGTCGTGAAGCGCTTGTCGCAAGCCGAGCAGCGACGGCGCCGGCGAATCGCGGCGCCATCTTCGGACACGCGCGAGTCGACGACCTGCGTGTCGTCATGCCGGCAGAACGGGCAGCGCATCGGCGATCAGCGATAGACCGGGAAACGCTTGGTCAGCTCGGCGACCTGCGCACGCACGCGCTCGATCGTCGCTGCGTCCTCCGGGTTCTCCAGCACGTCGGCGATCAGGTTACCCACCTGCTCGGCTTCCGCCGGCCCGAAGCCACGCGTCGTCATCGCCGGCGAACCCAGGCGCACGCCGCTCGTCACGAACGGCTTTTCCGGATCGTTCGGGATCGCGTTCTTGTTCACCGTGATGTGCGCCGCGCCGAGTGCCGCTTCCGCTGCCTTGCCCGTGATGTTCTTCGCGCGCAGGTCGACCAGCATCACGTGGCTTTCGGTGCGGCCCGACACGATCCGCAGCCCGCGCTTGACCAGCGTTTCGGCCAGCACGCGTGCGTTCTCGACCACCTTCTGCTGATATTCCTTGAACTCCGGCGACAGCGCTTCCTTGAACGCCACCGCCTTCGCCGCGATCACGTGCATCAGCGGGCCGCCCTGGATGCCCGGGAAGATCGCCGAGTTGATCGGCTTCTCGTACTCGGCCTTCATCAGGATCACGCCGCCGCGCGGGCCGCGCAGGCTCTTGTGCGTCGTCGTCGTCACGAAATCCGCGTGCGGCACCGGGTTCGGGTACACGCCCGCCGCGATCAGGCCAGCGTAGTGCGCCATGTCGACCATCAGGTACGCGCCCACCGACTTCGCGATCTTCGCCAGACGCTCGAAATCGATCTTCAGCGCAAACGCCGACGCGCCCGCGACGATCAGCTTCGGCTTGTGTTCCTGCGCGAGCTTCTCGGCCGCTTCGTAGTCGATGTCTTCGTTTTCGTTCAGGCCGTAGCTCACCACGTTGAACCACTTGCCCGACATGTTCACCGGCGAGCCGTGCGTCAGGTGGCCGCCGTGCGCGAGGCTCATGCCCATGATCGTGTCGCCCGGCTTGAGCATCGCGAAGAACACGCCCTGGTTCGCCTGCGAACCCGAGTTCGGCTGCACGTTCGCCGCTTCCGCACCGAACAGCTGCTTCACACGGTCGATCGCCAGTTGCTCAACCACGTCGACGTACTCGCAACCGCCGTAGTAGCGCTTGCCCGGATACCCTTCCGCGTACTTGTTCGTGAGCTGCGAGCCCTGCGCGGCCATCACGGCCGGGCTCGTGTAGTTTTCCGATGCGATCAGCTCGATGTGATCTTCCTGGCGGCGGTTTTCCTGCTCGATCGCTGCAAAGATTTCGGGATCGACGTTCGCGATGGTGCTTTGGGCTCTGTCAAACATACGGTTTCCGTTAAGTGTGTACAGGTTGACCGGAGTGGCCGAGTACGGTGCGCTGCTGGCGAGACCAGCTCGACGTGGCGGAAGAATCCGTATGACGCGAGGCAGGACAGCCACCGGCGATGCACGCGACGGCGCACAACGGCTGCCCAGGCGAACGGCAAAAACGGCGCCCCGCGCTTCACGGTGGGATGCTCCACCTTGAACCCTGAGGGTTCTATCGCCAGTCACGCAGGGGTGATGAGCGCATTAGTGTATTGGATGCGTCATGAATAGGCAACCGCACGGCAGGGCGCTCCAAACAATAAGGGCCAGACTCTACGCGCCCGTGCCGACACGCTTCGCCGTCTTGCCGCGGTGCGGCATTCTCAGTAGGCTTGCAGGATTCCACCCGCTATTCCGTTACCGACCAGGAGCAGCAATGATCGTGTTCGTCACAGGTGCGTCCGCCGGCTTCGGCGCCGCCATCTCCCGTGCCTTCGTCAAGGGCGGCCATCGCGTCGTCGCCACCGCACGCCGCAAGGATCGCCTCGATGCGCTCGCGGCCGAACTCGGCGACGCGCTGCTGCCGTTCGAGCTCGACGTGCGCGACCGCGCGGCCGTCGAAGCCGTGCCGGCCGCCCTTCCCGCCGAATTCGCGGCGCTCGACGTGCTCGTCAACAACGCCGGCCTCGCGCTCGGCGTCGAGCCGGCCCAGAAGGCGAGCCTCGACGAGTGGCAGACCATGATCGACACGAACTGCTCGGGCCTCGTGACCGTCACGCACGCGTTGCTGCCGGGCATGATCGCGCGCGGTCGCGGCCATATCTTCAATCTGGGCTCGGTGGCCGGCACCTATCCGTATCCGGGCGGGAACGTCTACGGCGCGACCAAGGCTTTCGTCAGACAATTCAGCCTGAACCTGCGCACCGACCTGATCGGCACGCCGTTGCGCGTCACCGACATCGAACCGGGCCTGTGCGGCGGCACGGAATTCTCGAACGTCCGCTTCCGCGGCGACGATGCAAAGGCGGCGAACGTCTACCAGAACGTCCAGCCGCTCACGGCCGAGGACATCGCCGATACGATCTACTGGATCGCCACGCGCCCCGCGCACGTCAACATCAATACGATCGAAATGATGCCGGTCGCGCAAGCCCCGGCCGGCCTCACGATCCATCGCGGCTGACCCGTCCCCGCAGCCGCGGGCCCGCCTCCGGGCGGCCCGCGGTGTGCTACGACGCACTACATTCCGTTACGAATCGGTTACGAATCGGGCCTTTGCCTTCCGGTAGAATGCGCGCCATGACTCAGCCTACCCGCTCCCCGGAAGCGCCGTCCGGCTTTACCTGGCCGGTGCGCGTGTACTACGAGGATACCGATGCAGGCGGCATCGTCTTCTATGCCAACTACCTGAAGTTCTTCGAGCGCGCCCGCACCGAGTGGCTCCGTGCATGCGGCGTCGACCAGCGTCGGCTCGCGGACGACACCGGTGCGATCTTCATCGTGCGCAGCACGTCGCTCGACTACCGCGCGCCGGCGCGACTCGACGACACGCTGACGATCACGAGCCGGCCCGGACGCATCGGCCGTGCCTCGGTGGAATTCACGCAGGAAGCCTGGTGTGGCGACACGCTGCTCGTGGCCGGGCATATCCGCCTCGGCTGCGTCGACCGTCACGGCATCCGGCCCGCGGCCATCCCGCCGGTCGTGCTCGACGCGTTGCAACGCGGTCCCGTCATCGACGCCGGGCAGACGGGTTTGTCAACGAAGCGCGCATGAGCGCCGTTTAGACAAAGCCTATGAACTTGCCGTTCTGATTCGATACTAAGCAAGGTTCGGCGTCAGGCATGGCCGGCGCGCCGCGCCGCACGCACGCCGGACGCCCTTGCCGGGCACCCCCGAAGGGACGTTACTCAAACCTCTATGAATACTGTTCAAGACCTGTCGATCATTTCCCTCGTCCTCAACGCGAGCGTGCTGGCCCAGGCGGTGATGGGACTGCTGCTGCTGCTGTCGCTGATGTCGTGGACCTTCATCTTCCGCAAGTGGTTCGCGATCCGCCGCGCGCGTGCCCAGACCGAACGCTTCGAGAAGGATTTCTGGTCGGGCGGCGACCTGCAGGCGCTGTACCAGAGCGCCGCCAACAACCGCCACACGATCGGCGCACTCGAGCGGATCTTCGAATCGGGGATGCGCGAATTCCTGAAGGCGAAGGAAAAGCGCCTCAGCGATCCGGGCCTCGTGCTCGATGGCGCCCGCCGCGCGATGCGCGCGTCGTTCCAGCGTGAAATGGACGTGCTCGAAGCCAACCTCGCATTCCTCGCGTCGGTCGGCTCGGTCAGCCCGTACATCGGTCTGTTCGGCACGGTCTGGGGGATCATGAACTCGTTCCGCGGCCTCGCGAACGTGCAGCAAGCCACGCTCGCGAACGTCGCGCCGGGCATCGCCGAGGCGCTCGTCGCCACCGCGATCGGCCTGTTCGCCGCGATTCCGGCGGTGGTCGCGTACAACCGCTACGCGCACGACATCGACCGCCTCGCGATCCGTTTCGAGACCTTCATCGAAGAGTTCTCGAACATCCTGCAGCGTCAGGCCCAGTAAGGAGCGCGCCATGGCAGGAAGCCCCATCCGATCCAGCATGCGCGGCGGCCGCTCGCGCCGCGCAATGGCCGACATCAATGTCGTGCCGTACATCGACGTGATGCTGGTGCTGCTCGTGATCTTCATGGTCACCGCACCGCTCGTCGCACCGTCGATCATCAACCTGCCGACCGTCGGCAACGCCGCGCCGCAGGAGCAGACGCCGCCCGTCGTCGTCAACATCAAGGCCGACCGCACGATGAGCGTCAAGTACAAGGGCGACTCGGGCGCGACCCAGGAAGACACGATGACGAAGGCCGAGCTCGACAGCTTCATCTCGGCCCGGCAGGCCGATCACCCTGACCAGCCGGTCGTGATCGCAGCCGACAAGACCGTGCAGTACGATGCCGTCATGACCGTGATGTCCGATCTGAAGGCGCGTGGCGTCAAGCGCGTCGGCCTCCTCGTCAAATCGCAATGAACCGGCAGCAATCCACGCGCAGATCCGCCTACCCGCTCCAGCCTCCCCGCGAGCGCGGGACGTGGCGCGCGTTCGCGCTCGCCGCGCTGATGCACGTGCTGCTCGCGCTGTTCCTCTATCACGGCGTGCAGTGGCAGAACAGCACGCCGGCCGGCGCCGAAGCCGAGCTATGGACCGAAGTGCCCGACGTCCCCGCGCCGCGGCCCGTCGTCACGCCCGCGCCGCCCGTGAAGGTCGCGCCGCCCCCTGCCCCGGTGCGCGACGAGCAGGCCGACATCGCGCTGCAGCAGAAGAAACGGCAGCAGGAAGCGGCCGCGCGCGAAGCGCAGCTCGAGCAGCAGCGCCGTGCGCAGCAACTGAAGGCCCAGCAGGAAGAGGAAGCCCGGCGCGCGCAGCTCGCCGCGCAACAAGCCGCCGCGCTGGCCGCACTGAAGGCCGCGGAACGCGACAGACAGAAGCAGGCCGACAAGCTCAAGCAACAGCAGCTCGCCGAACAGCAGAAGCTCGAACAGCAGAAACTCCAGCAGCAAAAGCAGGCGCAGCTCGAAGCGCAGCAGGCGGCGAAGGCGAAGGCCGACGCGGCCGCCAAGGCCAAGGCGGAAGCCCAGGCCAAGGCGAAGGCCGAGGCCGCGGCGCGCGCGAAGGCCAGTGCGGCGGCGAACGCGAAGCTCGACCGCGAACGCAGCGCGCGCCTCGCGCAGATGCAGGGCCTGTCCGGCGCCGGTGAAGGCGGCGGCGAAGGTCTCGCGAAAAGCGGCACCGGTACGGGCTCCGGCGGCAATGCCGCCACGCCCGGCTATGCCGACAAGGTGCGCCGCCGCGTCAAGCCGAACATCGTTTGGGGCGGCGAGCGGGCGGGCCTGACCACCGTCGTCAAGATTCGGTGCACGCCGTCCGGTGACGTATTGAGCGCATCGGTCTCCCGCTCGAGCGGGAATTCGGGGTGGGATCAAGCCGTGGTCAGTGCGATCCACGCATCGGTCCCGTTGCCGCCCGATTCTAACGGTCGTACCCCGTCTGACATTACGATTACCTTCAAGGCGGCGGAGTGAAACGAAATGCGCTTACACTCCGGGCGTCGCTGTCAGATGGGAACGAATCGGGTATTTTTACTGTCTCTGCCGTTGCGCAGCGATCCAAGCCATACGGGAAGCAAGAAGCATGAGTTTGATGACAAAGCTAGGTTTCAGGGCACTCGTGGCCTCGTGTCTGATCACGGCGGGCAGCGCCGCTAACGCCCAGGTCAACGTGCTGATCACCGGTGTCGGGTCGACCCAGTTCCCCATTGCCACCGCAAACTTCACGAACGAGGCGAATCTGCCGCAGCAGGTCACGTCGATCGTGCGCGCCGACCTCGCCCGCAGCGGCAAATTCACCAACATCGACGCGGGCAGCACGCCCGTGCCCGAGACCGCCTCGGTCGATCTCGGCGCATGGAAGGCCAAGGGCGCGAATGCGTTCGTCGCCGGCAGCGTGAACCGCGACGCGAACGGTCAGTACAAGGTCAACTTCATCCTGTACGACACCGTGAAGCAGCAAAGCCTCGGCGGCCTGTCGCTGACGGCCACCGACACCACGCTGCGCACGGCCGGCCACAAGATCGCCGACTACATCTATCAGAAGCTGCTCGGCGTGCGTGGCGTGTTCGCCACGCGCCTGTCGTACGTGATCAAGACCGGCAACCGCTACCAGCTGCAGATTTCCGATTCGGATGGCCAGAACGCGCGCATCGCGCTGTCGAGCACCGAACCGATCATCTCGCCGGCCTGGTCGCCGAGCGGCACGAAGGTCGCGTACGTGTCGTTCGAGCGCAAGAAGCCGATCGTCTACATCCATGACCTGCCGACCGGCCGCCGCTACATGGTCTCCGACCAGAAGGGCAACAACAGCGCACCGGCGTGGTCGCCGGACAGCAACACGCTGGCCGTCGCGCTGTCGCTGACGGGCAATACGCAAATCTATACGGTCAACGCGAACGGCGGCGGCCTGCGCCGTCTCACGCAGAGCAGCTCGATCGACACCGAACCGTTCTACTCGCCGGACGGCCGCTGGATCTACTTCACGAGCGATCGTGGCGGTGCGCCGCAAATCTACCGGATGCCCGCGCAGGGTGAAAGCGCCGGCGCCGCGCAGCGCGTGACCTTCACCGGCAGCTACAACACGAGCCCGCGCGTGAGCCCGGACGGCAAGCTGCTCGCTTACATCTCCCGCACGGGTGGGGGCTTCAAGCTGTACGTTCAGGATCTGCAGACTGGCGCGGCGAACGCCATCACGAATACCAATCGCGACGAATCGCCGAGCTTCGCGGCAAACGGCCAGTACCTTCTGTACGCTACCCAGTCGGGTGGTCGCAACGTTCTGGCTGCAGTGCCCTCCGACGGCAGCGCGCCGCCGCAGATCCTGTCCGTCCAGGGCGGCTCCGTTCGCGAGCCGTCGTGGGGGCCCTTCATGCAATGACCACAAGGAGAGTAACCATGATGTCGAATAAAGCTCGTCTGGCCCTGGCCGTGATGATGATCAGCGCGCTCGCAGCGTGTAAGTCGGGCGTGAAGCTCGACGACAAGGCAAACAACGCGGGCGCAGTCAGCACGCAACCGAGCGCCGACAACGTCGCGCAAGTGAACGTCGATCCGTTGAACGACCCGAACAGCCCGCTCGCGAAGCGCAGCATCTACTTCGACTTCGACAGCTATTCGGTGAAGGACGAGTACCAGCCGCTGATGCAGCAGCACGCGCAGTACCTGAAGAGCCACCCGCAGCGCCACGTGCTGATCCAGGGCAACACCGACGAACGCGGCACGAGCGAGTACAACCTCGCGCTGGGCCAGAAGCGTGCGGAAGCCGTCCGCCGCGCGATGGCACTGCTCGGCGTGAACGATTCGCAAATGGAAGCCGTGAGCCTCGGCAAGGAAAAGCCGCAGGCAACGGGTCACGACGAAGCATCGTGGGCGCAGAACCGCCGCGCCGACCTCGTCTACCAACAGTAAGTAACGGAAGAATCGCCGTATGACGCACCGTTCAACCTGGCTGCGCGTTGCCGCAGCATTCTGCGTCGCGGGCGCGGCGTGGTCGGCCGCGCCGGCGCACGCCGGCATGTTCGACGACAACGAAGCGCGCCGTGCCGTGCTCGATCTGCGCAGCAAGAGCGACAACCTGTCGAGCCAGTTGTCGGCCGCCCAGCGTACGATCCTCGATCAATCCGGCCGTATCGACCAGCTGAACCAGCAGGTCGCGACGCTGCGCGGCGAGAACGAGGATCTGACGAACCGGCTGACGACGCTCGAGCGGCAGCAGAAGGAGTACTACCAGGATCTCGACACGCGGCTCAAGAAGTTCGAGCCGCAGCAGGCGACGATCGATGGTGTCGAAGGCACCGTGCAGCCGGGTGAAACGGATGCGCTCAGCGCGGCGCAGCAGCAGTTCCGCAACGGCAACTTCAAGGCGGCGGCGGCTTCGTTCCGTGCGTTCATCGCGAAGTATCCGCAGAGTCCCTATCAGCCGACCGCGCAGTACTGGTACGGCAACGCGCAATACGCGCTGCGCGACTACCGCGGCTCGACGGCGACGTGGCAAGGGATCGTCAGCAAGTTCCCGCAACACCCGCGCGCGGCGGACGCCCTCGTGGCGATCGGCACGAACCAGCTCGAGCAAGGCCAGAAGGCAGCCGCGAAGAAGACCTTCGAGCAGGTCGTGTCGCAGTACGCCGGCTCGAATGCGGCGCAGACGGCGCAGGGCAAGCTGGAAACGATCAAATAATTATCGTGACGGGTTGTTGACAGACCTGCAATCCGTCGCTATAATCTTTTGCTCTTTGGGTCGTTACCCAAGTTGTTGAAGCAACGAACCAAAACAAGTTTCAAGAACGTGGGGTGGTAACTCAGTTGGTTAGAGTATCTGACTTTTAATCAGAGAGTCGAGGGTTCGAGTCCCTCCCACCCTACCAACTATCTTCGATAGTGCAAAAAAGCCTCCCTCGCGGAGGCTTTTTTGCGTCTGTCGCCGGGCAGCGTATGCTGCTCATTTCCACTTCCCGGCTAAACGCCCGTCGCCCCCTCGCCTTGATCGCTTCGCTACCACGGTTAGTCCGGCTTCTCCTGGTCGGCACCTGACATCGCGACGATCAGGTCGCCGATCCAATACCGCCGCTCCAACACGACGCCCACTGCCAAAAAGCGGGATGAGCAACTATTGCGACGACCGTTCAGCAATTGCCTCTATCAGGGCCAAAATCACCTCGCGTTTCCGCGCGTCGAGCGCTCGAAATCCAGAGACGATCCGCCGCTCGTCGAGGTTCTCGAGCCGGGCGCTCTCTTCGCCGGTAAGCACGTACCAGACATCAACGCCAGCAAGTGCAATCGCGCGCAAGTAGTCGGAGTTCGGGCGCCTCAAGCCCTTTTCATATTGATACTGCGCGCGCTGCTTGACCGCGCCTAAGGCTGCAAACTCCGTCTGGTTCAAACCCAGCCGCACCCGTTCGCACTTCAGTCGCTCCCCAAATACGTCCATTCGAGCCAATTTTCCTCTTGACAATGGATCAATTGATCCTATATTTGATCCTAAGCATGCCCAACTGAGTCAGTTGAGCGGCGCATGACATTGAGCCCGATCTCCGACCGGTTATCGAATGTCCATTTACCGGGAGCATCATGACGATCACTTATGCAATCTGCGGCGCCTTACCCGTCCTCGACAACTTCCGGCACTACCATGCGCAGCAATTCGCTCGGAGCATTGCCGAGCCCGCAGACATCTACTTCGCAACCGATGCCGTCACGCGATCTCTCGTAATTCGCATTCGTGGCGCACTGACAGACGACGAAACGAAATCGGTGGACGGTGCATTGGAACAATTCTCCCAGAAATGGGCGCAGACCGGCGCAATCTTCAGGCGAGTGCGCTACGGCGAGGTGTCGTTCGTGCCGGTTGGATTCGCTTTGCACGCTGAACTGCTCCAGAAGCTCATTGATGAACAGACTCAACTGGAAGCCCTTCTACAGCGTCAGGCACGGATTCTCGAAAAGTTTCGGCCTACTGCGAGCTAGCGTACGGGCCCACCAACATTGGAGCGCCAACTGCAGCGGTATGGAATCAAACCAACGGAGGTTCAGCATGAAAGAGGTAGCGCCTTATGTCCTGACCGGCGCTCTGGCCGTGCAGGACGATTTGGAAGACGAGCAACTCGATCGCGTATCCCGCCATCTAGGAGGTATCGCCATGGTGTATGCGAAGCACGACAAGATTGCCCACACTGTCGCACTGCGGATCTCGGGCACGCTGGTGCGTGACGACGTGCGCTATATCGAGCAACGCGTGGAGCGGTTTGCCGAGGAAAACGCCCGCGTCGCCGCGATTCTCATTAGCGAATGGAATGGTGTGACGAGCGAGCTCGTTGTCGGTATGAACTGGGATGCACAATGTCTGCTCAGGCTCGGCGCTGCACAGGAACAGCTCGGGAAGCTCACGGAACAGTACTTCGACTTTTTGCTGCGTATCGAACCCCCAAGCTCCCCTGTCAACGGTAGTCCGCTCGTCCGTGTCGCGATCGAAGCACAAAACGATCGATGTTCGACGGATAGGTTCGCCCCCTAACTCAGTCTCCAGGCGTCGCGCCCCTTTCAACGGACTGGTCAAAAAAGACCATCTTTCATTGAACCGTTACATGTAACGCTGTATGCTTCGTTACATGTAACAGGAGGCTACAATGGCAGCTACCACTTCGGAGCGTGTTCGAATTCACCGCGAGAATCTTCGTGCGGCCGGGCTACGCCCAATTCAGATATGGGTGCCCGACGTCCGCCGGCCGGGTTTCGCCGATGAATGCGCTCGGCAATCGCGCATGGTCCACCAGAGCATCGACGAGAACGATCTGCTCGATTTCATTGAACAGGCTACGGACCTCGGACACTCACAATGAATCGAGGGAGCATTGTCACAGTCGCGCTCCAAGGTGATTTCGGCAAGGCTCGGCCGGCGCTCGTGGTGCAGTCGGACCTGTTTGCCGAACATCCCAGTGTAACGTTGCTGCTAATGTCGAGCTCAATGGTCGATGCGCCCTTGATACGCATTACTGTTGTCCCATCCGAGCAGAACGGCTTGCGCATGCCGTCCCAGATTGCCGTAGACAAAATGTTCACCGTGCGCCGCGAGAAAATCGGTCGCCCCATCGGCCACCTCGAAGATGAACTGATGGTTGCCGTCAATCGTTCGCTACTCGTTTTTCTTGGGCTAGCGTAACCGAGCCGCAAAAACAGCGGGCGGATTTCAGCACAAGACAAGGCCCCCTCTCCGATCACTGCATCAGTGACAGTCGGCACTTACCGCCCTTGATCGCGACCTTTTTGTTTGCCGGAGACAACTGCGCACTATGGTCGCCGTGCGTACGCCTGTCAACGCCAAACCTACCCAGTTGCCACGCTGGTACTCCCTCCGTAGATTCGAACCAGTGCAGCGATCCATCAGCGTGCCTTGCAAGGTCGGGTAAGCGACGCGCTTGCAATGCGTCGTTACCGTCGTCGCTATCCGCGCACCACACCGCTTCCAACATGCGCCGAACATGAGCAAACAAGCCCGAGCCAGACTAAGCGTTGAACTCGGCCCGCTAAAGCGGGAGTGGGACGCATATTGTGCACAGCGCGGCCTGACACCCAGCGAGGGTTTGCGGCAGTTCGTTGCGAAGGTCATTGCAAACGCTACAAATCGACCGCAGCCACATCAGCCCCTACCGCCACGACAAGGCCCATGCAAACAAATTGGGATCGCGTTGACCCACGCCGAGCTCGCACGCGTAAAAAGTGCGGCCTATCTTGACGGCTTCACGGCAAATCGATGGATTGTGGCACTGATCCGCGCATACCTGACGGACGAACCGCAGCTGGGTAACCGAGAATTGACGCTTCTCGCCGAATCAAACCAACAGCTCGCGGTAATTCGGAGGCAGCTGGGCGAGCTTGCAGGACACGTCAACGCAACCGGGTGTATAGACGGGCTCGATGGAGAGCAAATCCGTGCCACGATCGACGCCCATCTACGTACCGTGGCGAAGCTGCTGCGCAGAAACCTCGATCGCTGGAGCCGGTGATATGTCTTTTCCGAGAGTCTATGTCGACGAACTTTTGCTCAACTGGGGAGATCGCCTGTTTCACGATCCCCTACGGCATGTTCAGCCGCCGCGCCTTTCGGAGTGGGCGTTCCACCGAGACGCAATGCATCTGCGCGAGAAGCTGATGATGACACTTCGAGGCGCCTCCGAAGTGATGGTCAAGATCAGCAATAGGGCATCCGGTCCGCAGGGAATGAGCGTCGTCCGTCGTCACTTGAAGTACATTTCGCGCGACGGTTGTGTCGAACTGGAGGACCAGGACGAATGCCTGATTGCCGGAAAGCAGGCATTGGATGCTCTGATCGAACAATGGCATGTAGGCGGATGGGGCATCCCTCAAGAAAGCAAACGTCGAGAGACTCTCAACGTCTTGCTATCGATGCCCCCGGGTACCGACCGCCAGGCAGTATGGGACGCGGCACGGGCATTTGCACACGAAACTTTTGGTGACGGACGTCCGTATGTCTTCGCGAAACACGATGACGAGGCACATCCCCACGTACATATGAGCGTTCACACCCGTGGTCCGGACGGCCGGCGGCTCAATCCACGCAAACGAGATTTGCATCAATGGCGAGAAGCCTTCGCCCAACAACTTCGCGCACGCGGCGTCGACGCAAATGCAACGCCCAGAATGGTACGCGGCCAAACGCGGCGTCTTTCGAAGCAGGCAGCTATTTGGGGGACGCTACAAGAGACCCCAATACGCTCTCCCGTAATCGACGACAGGACGCGCCATGACTTGTGGAAAGCACATATCGAAACCTTGAGCGCCTGGCACCAAATTGCACGCACATTGGCTAACTCCAATGCCCCCAAAGATCGGGCAATGGCGATAGGCGTCGTAGAGTTCGTACGGCAAATGCCCATTTGTTCATTGGGCCCGACGAACAGGCCGCAAGTCCCGGGCTCACTGCCATGGCCGACCCAGTCGACGGAGCGAGGGCGTTCACCAGCGGTACCAGACCTGCAACTGGACAGAAGTCGCCTGCCATCATTAGATGTTGAGCGCTGATGACTGACCGCCACACGGGCACATGAACAAAGGACAGTGAACCCGCGGCACACCGACGAATGCTGCCAGCGCGGACATCATCGCTCAGCAGGCGGCTTCGGCGGCGCACGCCCCGCAAGTCGTCACTCTTGAATTGACTGCGCGGAATCGGCGTCGATATAACGCGGCTTCGCGTTCTGCAAGTCGCGCGTGTTCTTCTGCACAGCCACCGAGCCGAACAGCGCGAGCACGAACGACATCGCATAAAAGCCCTTCTCGCTCAACTGCAGCGTCGCGTTGAAGAGGCCGACGATCAGCAGCGCGATCGACAGCAGCAGCGCGATCCAGCTGAGGCCGTAGTAGATGCCGGTGACGGGAATGCCTTCCGCGCGGTCGCGCACGCTCTTCTGCAGCGAGATCGCCGCATAGAGGCCGAACACCAGCACGGTGAAGTAGTAGCCCTTCTCGTTGAGCTGCATACCGGCGTTCCAGAGCCCGATGAGGAAGGCCGCGAAACCGGCGAGCAGCGCGGCCCACGATGCGGCCACGAACGCGAACGACGGTTGCTGGATGGTGGTCTGGTTCATTGCTTTGCCCTCTCTTTCTTGTTGTTCGAAGTCGTTGTCATTGAACTGCGTTTTGCGCATGGTAGCAGCTTTGGCGCGCGTCACGACGGGCACGATTGCATGCTCACGTTTCGCGCCGCGCGCGCCGCCAGCGCCCCGGCGTCGTGCCGAGCACCGCGCGAAACGCCTTGCCGAACGCGGCCTCGGACTGGTAGCCGACCGCCTGGCCGATTTCCGCCTGTCCGCGCTGCGTGTCCTGGAGCAGCGCGCACGCGTGCATCATCCGGATCTGCGCGACGAACGCGCCGACACTCATGCCGGCCTTCTCGCGGAAATGTCGCGCGTAGGTCGCGCGCGACATCGCTGCCTCGGCGCCGAGCGATTCGACCGTCCACGGTTGCGCCGGCGCCTGCAGCACGGCCTGGACCGACGGGCCCAGCCGCGCATCGGCCGCAAGCGCGAGCCAGCCGGACGGTACGCGCGCACCGCGACCGTACGCGCGCAGCGCATACGCCAGCAGCGCCTGCCCGAGCGCATTCACGATCGCGCCGGCACCCGGCTGCACGTTCGACGCCTCGGTACGCAGCACACTCGTCAGCAATTGCAGCGGCGCCGCCCCCGAAGTGTCGCGCAACCCCACGTGCAACACCTGCGGCAGTGTACGCATCAGCAGTTCGCCCGCGCCGCGCGCATAGACGAACCGTCCGCAGAGCAGATCCACGCTCGCGCCGCCCGGTTCGACCGGATCGAGATTCGACTTGACCGGCAGCACCGCGCCGTCGCCGACGCGCGAATCGCGCAGCGGCACGAGTGGCTTCGAGCGGCCGCCCGCTGCGTCGAGCAGGTCGTGCGCACCGCCTGCGGACAGCAGCACGAAATCGCCCTCGGCGAGTTGCAGCGTGCGCCCGTCGGCGGCACGCAGCCGGCAGGCGCCGGCCAGCACCAGATGGAACGCCGCCTCGCCGGGCGGCAGCGGGTCGTGCGGCATCGCGAACGGGCCGTCGAGCAGGCAGCGCACGTCGAGTTCGACATGGCTGCGGCCCAGCGACAGCAGTTGGCTCAATGCATCCATGAGACGATTGCGCTAAAAATTGACACTCTAGCGTATCGAAACCCTCAGCGCGAGCGATCAGAATAGGCTTGCATCGCCCGAGATCGCGGCACCCGCCGCCCTCCTCACTCTTCTCGACAAGGACGCATCATGCTGAACTGGAACGAATACCGGAAGGAACTCTCGACCCGTATCGGGGACATCGCCAAGCTGTCGCCCGATACGCTGGCCGGCTACAAGGCGCTATCCGGCGCGGGCGCCAAGACCGGCCATCTCGACGCGAAAACCCGTGAGCTGATCGCGCTCGCGGTGGCCGTCACGACGCGCTGCGACGGCTGTATCGCCGTGCATACGGCCGAAGCGGCCAAGCATGGCGCGACCAAGGAAGAAGTGGCGGAGGCGCTCGGCGTCGCGATCGCGTTGAATGCGGGCGCGGCGCTCGTCTATTCGGCGCGTGTGATGGACGCGCTCGGCGACTGAGCCGGCACGGTGCGGCACGGCCCACGTGCCGCACCGCACCGAACTGCTGCATTGCATGGCGCCGAGCCACATGGTCGCGCGGTCGCGTATCGCGCGGAGGCGGCCGCCACGTATGACGATTGTGGCTGAGCCGCCCGGACGCGGCGACGTCGCGGAGTCGGCTACCATGCGCGAACGATACATCGTGAAGGAGCGCTCCATGTGCCGCTGGCTCGCCTATACGGGCAATCCGATCCATCTGGAAACCGTGCTGTTCCGCGCGAAGCATTCGCTGATCGACCAGAGCCTGCATTCGGAGCTGGGCGCCACGACCACCAACGGCGACGGCTTCGGCATCGGCTGGTACGGGCATCCCGACGAACTCCCGTTCCGCTATCGCTCCGTACATCCCGCATGGAACGACCGCAACCTGCGCGAAGCCGCGCGTGCGATCCGCTCCCGGATGTTCATCGCACACATCCGCGCAGCGACCGACACGCCCGTGCAGGAAACCAACTGCCACCCGTTCCGCCACGGCCGCTGGCTATTCGCGCACAACGGGCTGATCCGCGACTTCCACAAGCTGCGCCGCGACCTGACGATGAAGGTCGACCCGGCGCTATTCCCGACGCTCGAAGGCTCGACCGATTCCGAGCTGATGTTCCGCCTCGCGCTGACGTACGGTCTCGAGCAGGCGCCGCTGCCGGCGCTCGAACGGATGGTCGGCGTGGTCGAGGAAACCGCCACGCGGCATCGCGTCGCCGATCCGCTCAACATGACGATCTGCGCGACCGATGGCGAACGGATCGTCGCGGTGCGTTACTCGAGCGAACGGCAATCGCGCTCGCTGTTTCACAGTACGTCGTTCAAGCATCTGCACGAGCTGTATCCGCATAACCCGCGTATCGCCGAAGCCGGCGATGATGCGTTCATGGTCGTGTCGGAGCCGCTCGTCGACCTACGCGGCGCGTGGGAGGAAGTGCCGGAGGGCATGGCGATCGTCGCGCATGGCGCCGATGTGCAGCAGCGACCGTTCGGGCCGCGGCACAAGTGACATCCGGCAGTCCTGACGAAAGCGAGCGTGATAAGACGATTGTGACGATCCGGCTTTTAAGGGCCGGCGCGTGGTGCTGCCGAAGTAATCGGAAGGGATGCCAATCGTCACCCGACAAAGATAATCGACCCACACGTCGAATAATCCCCAATTCGATAATGAGCGACAGAGTCGCATCACGAAGGCGGACGCCACGCGCACTCCTCTGTGGTTTTCGCCGAATAAAAAATTAATACTCTTGCGATTTCATACCCACCAGGAACGGGGGCGATAATCGAAACACGGCCGAAGACATATGTGTCGAGGAATTCCGCAACACGTCGACGGGCACCGTTGCCCTGCTTCCGACGATTCCGCCGCAAGCTGCTCGCTCCCGCCTCCCTCATGGCACCGGGCCGGTCGGGACGTACCGCAAACTCAGTGGGGCAATGAAATGGGGCCGTGATTTTACCTGCCTTTTACCGTACCGGCGACACGTGTTCATTTCCAATTATTACGACGAATCGGCAATCGTTACCGAGCAGAGGGCGCCCGAACAACGTCGTGCCACACGAAGGCCATCGCTTATTCCTGATTAAAATATTCAAGTTACAAATTTAGAAAAGGCACGTTACAATTCGCCGACGGATGAATCCGCATCATAAAAAGTACGACGCAGTTACCGGCACATCGACTCCGAGATGACTCAAGATCTCCAAAATTCCCTCCCTGTCATGCTGACGGGTAATCAATCCGTGCTTTCCAGCATGAAGCAGGACCATGCCTTCGTGGTATGGCTCACCGGTGTCTCCGGTGCCGGTAAATCGACGCTGTCGAATCTGCTGAAGGAACAACTCGAGGCACGCGGTCTTCGGACTTTTCTGCTGGACGGCGACCTGCTTCGCGAAGGATTGAATCAGGACCTGGGATTCAGCGACGCAGACCGTCACGAGAACATTCGCCGGACGGCCGAGGTCGCGCGCCTGATGGTGGAGGCCGGGCTCGTCGTCATCGTTGCGCTGATCTCGCCGTTTCAGGAGGCTCGCGCCAAAGCGCGCGCGCGTTTTCCACAGGGCATGTTTTTCGAAGTCTTTGTCGACGTTGCGCTGGATGTAGCGGAAGCGCGCGACCCCAAGGGGCTGTATGCGCTGGCAAGGCAAGGGGCCATTCGGCAGTTCACCGGCATCGAATCGACCTATGAAAAACCGGTATTGCCCGACGTGCATGTGCGCACCGGCGAAGCAAGTCCGCTGGAATGCGTGCACGCGATCATGCAGAAATTGCCGTTGAACGGCTGATTCTGGCGCGGCCATCGGCTCGCCAGCGCCCCCGCTCCCTTCTTCTTTTTCGGCGCGCTATTGCGGCGACCGACGGTTGAACTGTCCGCCTTACGTCACATCGGTCCACTGTCTTGGTTGGGCGCGACGATCAGCACATCGCGAAACAGCGCGCTGAAGACACCCGTTCCGCACTGGCGCTCATCCGCCTCGCAATGCTCGACGAGGGTTTCCCGACGGCCGAAAGTTCAATCTACTCGGAACTGCTGTTCCATCTCACACTAACATACAGCCTCGAGCAGGCATCGCTCCCGACGCTCAAGGATGGCCAGCGCGGTCGAGGAAACCGCCGCGCGTCATCGCGTTGCCGGTCCGATCAACATGACAATCTGCGCGGCCCGGTAACCGGATCATCTCGGCGTGCTATTCAAGCCAACGACCATCGCGCATACTGTTCCATGGCACGTCGTTCAGGCGGCACACGACTTTAATCCACCTAATCCACGCATCGCAGAAGCCAACGATAACGTGTTCATGGTCGCACCCAAACCGCTAATCGACTTGCACGGCGCGTCGGAAGAAAGTACCGGCCGAGATCGCGATCGTCGCGTACGGCGCCGATGTGCCGCAGCAGCCGCTTCGGTGGCAGCGCAAATAAGCACGGGCGGTCGACCCATCGTCCTGACACGCCGAGAACATTCAAGCAAGACGCGTACGCCTCGACGGCAAGCGCCGAATCGATATTACGACGACTCCACCGCGTGGACTGTGCATCCGGATCAACGTCGATAACATAACCAGGCAGATGATGTTGCAGATCGAGACTCGGCACACTGGAAACGTGAACGACGAACCTTAGCCACTGTTTGAGCCATTATTTCATGTGTTGTTCCCCCGGTCTGAGCTCTCCCGGTAAATAATTGACTATAGGACCAGGTTGGATGGCATTCCGCTTTGTTCTACATACGGGAATTTCTTCGGAAGGTTTGCCGTAACGATCAGGCCTCAGTAGCGGGACGATTTGCTGACGACAACTGCGAGATCGGCGAGGCGCCCAGGCGTTGAAGCAAGTTCATTCGAATGTTTTGTAACGCCCTCACGTCTAGATTGACTAGTCGTGGGCCGCATTACAGAGATACGCCGGCACTCAGAGAGGCACACATCACCACAGACGAAAGCACGCCGCTCGAGGTCCCCTCGGCGCCGATCGATATAATTCGCTAACGTTTGAAGCGATGCTCAACACCGTCACGACGATCACGGCCATGGACCGCGGAGCAACATTTCTAAGCATTGACCTTCTTGCTCTCGTAGAATAGCCGTCGTCAGGGGCGGAAGACGATCACTGACAATCGACGTGCCGGATTGGCCAGGCTGGCACCCAGCGGACGAAAGCGACTCCTGCATCCTATTTTTCTGTTCAACAATATCGATAACGATGTTTGAGGAAAAGAATGGATTTTTCTGAGCAAATTCAACGATCTATTTCGGCAAGGCAGGCTCTTGGGGCAGATTTTTTTGGTGGCTGGGAGGCATCCGACCTTGACTTATTTGCCAAATACCGAAAAATTTCTCAAGGAACACCCGGGTATGTAACCGATTACTTCGGGACGAAAACACCTACCGATTGCGTTCCGTGGGCCGCAGCACGCGATGGCGACACCTTCGATAGTCCGCCCATTCCGAATGACGGGGTACGAGCCGAGGCCATCGAGTATTATGCGCTACTCGACAGTCTTGAGAATACTAGGGATGACAGCTTTTCCATGGTTGAACTTGGATCAAGCTATGCACCATGGGCTGCAATAGCTGGAGTACTTGCGAAGCGCCAGGGCAAGAACGTCGCCATCAGAGCAGTGGAGGCCAGCGCTTATTTCCACGCTCTCATTTCAAAAAATCTCTCGGCAAACGGCCTCACCGACAACCTTTCCATTCCGAAAGTCGAGAGTATGGCCATCCATGGAGCAGTAGGCATCAGAAAAGGAACTGTCTTTTTTCCGATCGTCAGAAGCGCTTTTGAAAATGGTGGGCAAGCCGCCTATGCGGCGCCCGATGTCGATTACGTCGGGCGGTCTGTTCCACATGAGGAGGTACCAGTCAGAACCCTCGATGAGATATTCGACGGACTTGAAATAATCGACTTTATTCACTGCGATATTCAAGGATCAGAAGGCGACGTTTTAATCCACGGCGCATCACAAATCAGTCAAAAAGTTAAGCGCATGTTCATTGGAACGCATAGCCGAAAAATAGAAGGCGATCTGATGGAATGCTATCACAAACATGGCTGGCATTTGCTCCGGGAACGCCCTGTCACAATGTCTTATCGAGCTGATCTAACATCAATTGTCGGAATGACAACAATCGATGGCGGTCAATATTGGGTGAATAGCAGGTTTAATTAGACACCTCAAGCTTGATCCTTATACGGGATCATTGCCTGATTTTTCGTTCGTCTCGACGGATGTTAGCCAATGATCTCGACCAAAAATGAACCTGCCTGCATTTTGGTGGGCGAGGGCGGTTAAACAGCGGATTATCCGCACGCCAGCATAAATCGCTCTCCGAACAGGAGAGCAAACTGATTCAGTGCTGATTTTCAGTCGAAAGCAGCGCGCACCGCCTTAGCCAGTACGTTTCGAAACTGAGCATTTCGGCAGATAGCTGAGAGCGACTGATATCACCTCAATGACACATCGCATCGGCATAGCCGCTCTCTTACGCAGTGGAGCGGCCCCATGTATCTGAGGACAGGTAAGGGACTCCCTTAAAATAGCGGATAGTCTTGTGCCTATCAGTAAGCTTAGTCATTACGTGGAACCCGTCGAAATTCCCCGAACCTGCGTCACTTATATGGACAGGCCGGACGCGCCAACGGCGCTCTCGCGTCCGGTCACTGCGTTTGTCCAGGCAAAGCCATGGAATACCGCTCGCCTCGCAAGCTCAGGCACACAGCAGCGTCATCTATCTAACGGCGTCCAAATGTCCTAGGCTACAGGGGTAACTCCACGCAGCATATATGCGCTAGCGCACCGTGCCAAGCGATAAATAAACAACAAGACCTGCACAACGGCCGTCCGGCATATCAAGCGCTGATTGGCACAATTCGAAGGGTGTCTACACGCATGTCGGCACTCGATGGTACCCATACGCGGATCTCAAGATCAGTGATTGGCGTTACAAGCTCGAACCCGAACGCCGCGATCTCTCCGTCCCTCTCACCCGGGATAACTTCGTGCCGCATTAGCACGTATCCTCCACGCCCCCAGCTCACATCTATCCAAGCGCTATCAATAAGTGCGTAGCAACCTTCGAGACTGACGACATATCGCCCCTGGGACAACGACGCATACGGACCAAATAGCAGATACCCCTCCTGGCCGACACTCGACATCACACCGCGACCGCGCCGCCCAGCGTGCGTGCACAAACGGATATCTGCGCCGCGATACAACCTCGGTCCGTCAGGATCCTCGACTTCGAGCATGAGTGTCAGTGGCTGGAATCCCTGCTCCTCTGGCCATTTTTCGCCATCTCTGGACAGCGTCAGAACAAGCTTGAACCGTCCGCTAACACTGGGTGCAACGACATGCATGGAAAGCGGCAGAACTTGCCTCGGTGCGACGAAGTTAATAGGCAACGGAATATTCTCCGCGCTAGTTGCAATCACGCCCCCGCTCGAGTCCAGCCAGCGATACGAAAGACAGATTGGATGAAAGGTCGTACTCGCCCAGGTTTGCGACGACGCGTTCTCCAGTGTTACTGGAAGCTCAAATGATTCGCCGGCAACCAAGCATCCTAATACAGCGTCGGTCGCAAGATGACCACGCGTATCTTCAAGATTGGCAGACACTGCATCGCCTATTCGCTCACAAGAGAAATCTGCGGGAATACTCATGTAGCCTACGCTTGGCGTGTCGCGCTGCACCACGACACGAAACGGCACGAGTCTTTCGTAGCACGCGAGTTCATCAATCCGGTTGTCCCGGCTGCAAGAAAATTCGAATCCAGCAGCATATTGTCCTTCTGGCAAATTCGCCACCAAGTAATACCGCAAGCTATACATACCTGGGGCGATTTCCACGAGAGGGCGATCCAATAGCGCGTTGCTCGTACCAAACGCCCAACGTCCGTCCTCGTCCGACAGATGAACACCGACACCCAACTGATCAACGGCAGTATTGATCGAAAAGACAATATTGAAACGCAGAAATTGCCCATAGCTACATGTGCCATCACCGTCAACGGCTGCGGAGATCAATGAGAACTCCGGCGCAGAATGTGTACGGTATGCAACGGGTTCGTATGGCTGCCAGCGGGGAGTCACCAAAACGGAGGTGACCGTGCGCGCGGCACGTTCGCTTGCCCACCGCTCGCGCAGCAGGTGATAAAACTCCAAGTCGAGTCTGTTCAATGCTTCAAGGCATGTACGCAACGATGACGAGATCTCGCCGACTTGCGGCCTCGTACGTGTCGTATTTACTCGCTGTAGATGCGCCGGGACAGGAATTTCAATCAACGCCGCGACGTCCGACAGAAAATCCGGCAGCGATTCGTACAAGCCCCACACATCATACCGAGTAATGCCGGCAAGCGCCGCGTCGATCTTCTGCCGGTCCGATCGCTCCGCTCCAGGCAATATGCCAGCGAAGTGCTCCACGTATGGGTTACGAATATTCTTGAGAAAGTCCTGATCGAAGGATTCTTCCACAACATTCAGGAGATCGGGGCCAGGAGCGCCCGCCAAAGCGACGAAGCGCTCAGCTTGCTCCCATAACCCCGGCAACTCAGCCGAATCGTGATTCTTCACAAGAAAAAACAGCCAAGAAATCGCTCGATCGATCGGCTCGCGCAAACAGGTCATGTAGTGGTAGCGCGGATCGAGATCACTTCCCTGAAAATCGACATGTGCGGAGATCACGGAATACTCGCCCCCGTATCGGCGAATCAAATCGCGATGGCGTCCGATCAGGTTCGGGGTAACGCAGCCAGCACCCAAATTCTCTTTGAGCCATACATTCACTGCCTGCCCAGCAGTCTTAGGTAAATGATCAAAAATGACGCGACCGGAAAAAACTTGTCGTTGATACTGCATTGCGCAACTCCCATCTCTTGTTATATCGCCACGAGCATTCATTCTCGATCAGCCGAAATTTTGACAGAGTTCGACACTCCGTCCAGTTTTTTCGCGCGATAACACGCCCCACGCACGTCCTGATATAAGAAATTCAGCAGCCGTGCAGATCACGCTACATTTTCGGCACACGGATACCCCCCATCGACACCCGCATTGGCACTCGCCCGTAATTGAATTGCCCTCCCCCCCTCAGACGACCAAGCACTGAAATACTGTCCTATCATGCGAACTTTGGAATCCAGTGCTTGGTGACACATGGGAGGAAGTCAGTGCCACAGGAGATTTATATGAGGCAAACCGTTTTAGCCATTCTGGTGTCTGTCGCTCTTCCGCTCGCCAACGCAACAGCGCAGCCCAGGCCATCCAACGCCCCTCCTCCGATGCAGCGTGAACTTGGCGAAACGCTCCAGTTCCAGCAGAAAGGTAGAGGAAGCATACCGCGTGCGCTCTCGGTCAAGCTGGCTGACACCATCAACGGTGCGGATTTCGGGATGCTATGCAACGGAACGGTCGACGATACCAATGCTCTCAATCACGCCCTCGCGTATGCTGCAACCGTTGCGCCGTCGGTCGTCAATCTACCGTTATCGAGCGCACGCTGCATGATCTCCGGTACTGTTAGCGTCCCGAGCAACGTAACGCTTGCCGGATCGCGTGGGCAGCGTGCCAGTCTCGCCGCAGGCGCACCAAATCTGAATCCTCTGATCTCGCTTGACGGCAATGGGTCCACGGTACGCGATCTCTATATTAATGCAGCGGCGGCCGGGCCCAATACGAAAGGTGTCGCGATCGCAGTCAAAAACGTCGTCGCCCCGGTGATCGCCGGCGTCTATATCCAGGGGCCATTCATCGGTATCGACCTAAATGGCAACCAAGCACTCGTCGATCAAACCATCGTCAATGGGACCAAGGGAGCGGGCAGCATTGGCATTCGAATTGGTGCACAAACAACTCATGGCAACACCGTAGACGCTCGCATCACGCATACAACCGTCATTGCCGATCGCACCGATCCAGGTGACGTAGCGATGCAAGTCCTTGATGCAGGAGGACTGCTTGTTTCCGAGTCCGACATGCTGTTCGCCAGAATCGGTACTCAGATCATTCCAGGACATCTACAATCGGTTGCGTGGGCAAGCTTCAGCAATACGTACGTCGGGGACAGCAACGCGATTCATGCGCTAGCAATCGATACGGCTGCCACAACGGCACGTGTTGAAGGACTCGAATGCACCGCCTGCTGGACCGCCTCCGCTCAATCAGACAACATAGTCGTCGACAACACGGCAAAAGGCCTCGTATCGGAGATTCATTTCAACGGGCTGCGCAACTATAACGGCGCATCAAACGGCGCGAACATTCGTGCAGGAACGTTTGTGACGTTCGACGCGAGTCGCTTCTGCGGTAATGGTCGGAGCGGTCGCCCTGCGGCCAATATCGTATATGGACCCAATGTCGGTGCCTTCGCGGTGAGAAACTCGGAGCTGGGCGGAGCATGCGGTGGACTCTTCACTACAGTCCCCGAGTATGGCTTGTTACTCGCAGGCAACAATGCAAGTGCCGTTATCAGCGGCAATGACTTTAGTGGTTCGAAAGCCCCGATCTCGGGCGCACCGTCTGGGAACAGTATCGTGGCGTCGAATCTCGGCATCGACACCTCTCCTACTACTGTCGAAAGCGCAGCAACGATCGATGTACGTACTGCATCCGTCGCGCTGCTGACGGGGCAAACGACTATCAGCAATATCCAGCCAATGTGGAATGGCCGCACGCTGAAGCTTATTCCGTCTCATGGTCCTATCAGCTTCGCGACGGGTGGCAACCTTTGCAACTCGGTCGCTACGCAGACAAACGTGCCAGTGGACGCATACTTCAACGGAGCTTGCTGGAACCTGAAATAGCCGTCGCTCCTCAGGTTGAATTCCACCGCATATCTACCAACTGGTTACGGGTCGCTGCATGCCGACTCAATGCAAGAACGACTAGAGAATTTCTAGCGCTCCTTGGCGTCGAATCGCATCCGTGTCGATACCAGTTCCAGGGGAAGACGAGCCGATCGGCGCCGATACTTCCGCGTCTCGGCAAATCCGAGGCGCTCGTACAGCGCGCGGGCGCGTACGTTGCTCACGAGCACATCGAGTACGATTTCTCGCCCCGGCCTGTTACGTAACGGGTCCGCTTGCATTGCGTCGTCAAACAGCGCGCTGAAGACGCCCCGTCCACGCCACGCCTCCTCTACGGCACAGTGCGCAATCAATATTTGTTTGCGCGTCGGAGAAGGCAGCTCACTTTCTAGCACCAACCCACGCAACAACATCCGGACGGCACGTACGAAGCCGAAAAAACGGATCAACATCCAGGCAACGTGCATGTCGTCCCACATCACACTCCTTCCATCATGCACGGCAAGGACCGCGCGCACGATGCCGTCCTCGGAAACCGCCACACGATGGCGTCGCCAAGAGAAACGCCCATATCTTGATGCAAACGCGAATGCAAGGAAGGCGATGCATTGGCTAGACGACTCACCGAGGAAGAACGCAAACTCACGAGCTCCCGATGCGAGCACAAGCGGCGCGCATGTATGAGCATCGGTCGCGTCGGCTGCGCGGTAGTCCAACACGTCAGATACCAGTCCATTTCTCACCCGTTCAGGTTTGTCGCACATTCGAGCTGGCTTCGATGTAGTCAACGTGCAAGACGAGCAAGTATCACAACCGCCCGACTGATCTGCTCCGGCTCATGCGTCGAGCAGACGAAGAAGCGCAGGCGCGCGGCCTTTTCCTCGACGGCCGGATAGAAGATCGGCTGCACGTTGATCCCTTCGTCGAACATCGCATTCGCCCACTGCGCGGCCTTCAGCGAACTGCCCGTGATCACCGGCACGACCGCATAGCCGGCGCTCGTGCCGGTATTCAGCCCGGCCGCACGCGCCTCGGTCAGGAACTGCCGCCCGCGCGCCTGCAGTTGCGCGACGCGCTCCGGCTCGGCCTGCAGACGTTCGAGCGCGGCCAGCGACGCTTCGGCGAGCGTCGGCGCGAGCCCGACGCTGTACAGGAAGCCCGGCGCCAGATGGCGCAGCATGTCGACGAGCGGCTGGCAGCCGGCGATGAAACCGCCGCAGCCGGCCAGCGTCTTGCTCATCGTGCCCATCCACATGTCGACCTGGTCGGGCGCGACGCCGGCATGCTCGCGAATGCCCTTGCCGGTCGCGCCGAGCACGCCGAGCGAATGGGCCTCGTCGACCAGCAGGAATGCCCCGTGACGCGTCTTTACGTCGACGAAGCGCTGCAGGTCGGGGAAATCGCCGTCCATGCTGTACAGCCCTTCGATCGCGATCAGCACGTGCCGGTATTCGCGGCGCACACGCGACAGCAGCTCGTCGAGCGCCTGCCAGTCGTTGTGCGGGAAGCTCAGCCGCTTCGCGCCGCTCAACTGCGCGCCCTGGACGATGCTGTTGTGCGCGAGCGCGTCGTGGACCACCAGATCGCCAGGGCCGAACAGCGCGCCGATCACGGTCACGTTGGTCGCATGGCCGCTCACGAACGCGACGCAGTCGTCGGTCTCGTAGAACGCGGCCAGCGCGCGCTCGAGCGCGCGCTGCACCGGACGCTCGCCCGCGACCATCCGGCTCGCCGAAGCCGAGGTGCCGTAGCGGTCGATCGCGGCTTTCGCGCGCGCGGACACCGCCGGATCGCCGGCCAGACCCAGATAGTTGTAGTTGGCGAAGTTCAGGTATTCGCGGCCGCCGATCTGCGTGGTCGCGCCGGCGACGCCGTCGTGCACGCGGAAAAACGGCGACTCGACCCGCAGCTTCTCGCCCATCTCGCGCATGATGCGGACCTGCTGATACTGCGGCATCGACTCGAAGCGGCTGCGTGCCGACGCGGTCTGCGCAACCGGCGTACCGGGCACGCCGGGCGCGGCCGCGGCGTCGGTCGCGCGCTCCAGTTGCCGTTTCAGCGCTTTTGCCGCCAGTTGCTGGCGAAGATGCTCTCCCAGTGCCATTGCTTCCTTCGCTTTATCTCGAAAAGCCGCTATGTTACGCCGCGTATTTTTAAAAAGCGTGGTGTCACGCGTCGGAAAACTCGGCCCACTGCCATGCATCGGGCGCGGCCAGCAACGCATCGACCAGCCGGAAATTCATCTCGTGGCTCGGCCGCAGCGCGCTCACGCGCGCGAGCAGCGGCGCGCCGGCCAGCGCGAGATCGCCGACCAGGTCGAGCACGCGGTGCCGGACGAATTCCTCCGGCAGCCGCATTCCGCCCAGCACGCGATTGCCGACGATCGACGCGGTGCACGATGGCCGCGCGCCGCGCAGGATCGGCACACCACGAAGATAGCCGGCGACGATCGCGGGCACGGCCCACTTCACGCGCCCGTACGAGCGCGACGGCGCGATGTCGGTCGCGAATGCGGCCGGCGTCAGCGCGCCGTCCCAGTGCATGTCGCCGAAGCCGCGCAGGTCGTTGCGCACGCTCAGTTCGTAACGCGGCGCCGGCTCGATCCGCATCTCGCGCCGCTGGTCGCCGTCGCCGTCCGTGACGACGATCGGTCGCAGCACGCGAATGAAGCGTTTCGGCGCATCGAGCGCGACGCGGCCGCATGCGCGGATCGCGTCCACCCACGGCGTGGCGCTGCCGTCGAGGATCGGCACCTCTTCCGCGTCGAGCTCGACGATCGCGTGATCGATCTCGCACGCGAGCAGCGACGCGAGCAGGTGCTCGATCGTGCGTACGCCGATGCCGTCGGCATTGCGCAGCATCGTGCAGAGCGGCTGCGCGCGGCGCAGCGCTGGGTCGACGGGCAGTGTCGCGAGCGTGCGTCCGTGCTCGACCCGACGGAACACGATGCCCGTCACGCCGTCTTCCGGACGCGCAGGCAGAATCCGTACGCCGACCCGGCGCCCCGTATGCAAACCGTGCCCGTCGATCGTCAGCGGGCGCGCCAGCGTGCCCTGCTGCGTCGCCCAGCCGGTCGGCGCGCTCACCGCGCCACCTCCAGCGACGGCGTTACCTGCTCGGCAACCGGCGCCGGCTGCGCATCGAGCATCGCGCGCGCTTCGCCGTCGATCGCATGCTTCGCGGCGAGTGCCGCGACGGCCTCCTGCGCGGCATCGGCCGCCGACGCGGCATCGCAGCCGGCATCCGCCGACGCGCCGATCGAATCGACGATGCGGCCGGCCAGCGTCGTCACCGACGCCCCTTCGGCGATCGCCATCACCGACAGCTTGACCTCGAACGCTTCCTCGACCGCAAGGCCGAGCTCCATCCCCATCAGCGAATCCATGCCCATGTCGAGCACCGACTTGTCGAGCGCGATGCGATCGGGCGTCATGTGCAGAATCCGCGCGATCTGCGCCTGCAGCGTCCGCGCCACCAGCGCGATGGCTTCGTCGCGCGGCAGGGCCAGCACTTCTTCACGCAGTTGCGTGCCGCCGTCGCGCGCATCGCCGCCCTTCGCCTGCGATTGCAGCAGCACATACCGGCGCGCCTTCGCAGCCGGCATCCCGCGTGCCACCGCATGCCAGTCGAGCCGCACCACCGCTTCGCCGGCCGCACCCGCGACCAGCACGCGCTCGAGCGCGGCCATCGCTTCGTCGGACGTGATCGACGCACCGCCGATCCGCGACTGCAACGCTTCGCGCGTATCGGCGTTGCGTGCGAGGAAGCCGACATCCTCGAGCGGCCCCCAGGCCATGAACGTGCCGGGCAAGCCTGCCGCGCGGCGATGTTCGACCAGCGCCTCGAGGAAGGCGTTGGCCGCGACGTAGTTCGATTGCCCCGGATTGCCGAAATAGGTGGTCGCCGACGAATAGACGACGAACAGGTCGAGCGGCAGCCCGCGCGTCGCGCGATGCAGGTTCCACGCGCCGGCAACCTTCGGCGCGAGCACCGCGGCCATCCGCGCATCGTCGAGATTGCGCACGAGGCCGTCGTCGATCGACATCGCGGAATGCAGCACGCCCTTCAGCGGAACGTCGCGCCGGACGAGCGCGGCCATCATCGCGTCGACCGCCGCGGCATCGGTCACATCGCACGACACGACGTCGACGGTGACGCCGAGCGTGTCGCGCCAGCGCGCGACCTCCTCGCGCGCCGCGGCGGCGAGTTCGCCGGAACGGCTCGCCAGCGTCAGCCGACGTGCGCCGTGCTCGACCATCCAGCGCGCGCTCGCGAAGCCCAAGCCGCCCGTGCCGCCGACCACCAGGTAAGCGCCGTGCGGATCGAGCGCGAGCGACTCCGCGCGCGCGACGCCGCGCGTCGGCGCGGGCGTGCCGGACGGATAGGTCACGAGCACCTTGCCGATCTGGCGCGCCTGCTGCATGTAGCGGAACGCATCCTCGGCCCGCTCGGCCGGGAACGCGCGGTACGGCAGCGGATGCAGCACGCCTGCCGCGAACAGCGCCATCACTTCGCCGAACAGCCGTGCGGTCAGTTCCGGCAACGCACCCATCAACTGGTCGGCGTCGATGCCGAAATAACTGATGTTGTTGCGGAACGGCCGCAGCCCGATATGACTGTTTTCGTAGAAATCGCGCTTGCCGAGTTCGAGGAAACGGCCGAACGGACGCAGCGTATCGATGCTGCGCACCATCGCCTCGCCGGCGAGCGAATTCAGCACGATGTCGATGCCCTCGCCGCCCGTCATCGCGCGAATCTCGTCCGCGAACGCCAGGCTGCGCGAATCGAGCACGTGATCGGCGCCGAGCAGGCGCACGAATTCGCGCTTCTCGTCGCTGCCGGCCGTCGCGAACACTTCCGCGCCGAAGTGGCGCGCGAGCTGGATCGCGGCGATCCCGACGCCGCCCGCGCCGCCGTGCACCAGCACGCGCTCGCCGCGGCGCAGCCGCGCGAGTTCGACGAGCGCGTAGTACGCGGTGAAGAACGTGGTCGGCACGGTCGCCGCTTCCTCGAACGACAGGCGCTCGGGTTTCTGCGCGATGGCCTGCGCGCGTGTCCTGACGCGCGTCGCGAACGACGCCGGCGCGAAACCGAGCACCGCATCGCCCGCTGCGAATGCCGTCACCGCGCGGCCTACCCGGACGACGCGGCCGGACAGCTCCATGCCGATCGTCGCGCCCGCGAAGCCGGTCTCCACCGCTTCATCGGACAGGAGCCCCATCGCATACATCACGTCGCGGAAATTCAGGCCGGTGGCAACCGGCTCGATTTCCACCTCGTCGTCGCCCAGCGTGCTTTCCGGCAACGCAAACCATTCGAGATTGCGCAACGAGCCCGGTGCGTCGAACGCCAGCACCGACGCGCGTGCAAGCGCGCCGTCGCTGCGCGCCGCGGCCTGTGCGGCCGTCAGCATGCGCGGTACCCGTCGCCCGTGCGCGCTCAGCACGACTTCTTCCTCGACCGCCGCGCCGGTCAGCTCGCGAATCAGCGCATCTGGAATCCCGTCCGCCGTGCGATCGACGTCGATCAAACGGCATGCGAGTTCGGGATGCTCGTTCGCCAGCACGCGACCGAGGCCCCACAGCGTCGCCTGTTCCGGATGCGCATGCGTAGCTCCGGCGAACGGCGCGCCGCCGCGCGTGACGACGGTCAGCCGCGTGCGTGCGTTCGGTTGCGCGCCGAGCGCGCGCACGAGCGCGCGCACGAGCGCCGCCAGCGCGATCACGCCGTGACGCAGCGCGGCCATCAGGTCGTCTCCCGTCGTCGTGTCGGCAAGCGGCGTTTCCGGCGCGCAGAACACGACATGCGCCGGTTGCCCGGCCGGCAACGACGCAATGGCATCGGCCGCATGCGCGAGATCGACGATATCGGCCGGGTAGCCCGCGTGCGCGAGCGCGTCGGCCAGTTGCCCGCCGAAACCGCCGGCCGCGTCCGGTGCGTGCATCACGAGCCATTGTTCGCTGCGGGCGAGCGTATCGAGATCGCTCGCGTCGCTGCCGCGTTGCGCGGCCGCGGCGCTCGCCGGATTGCGTGCGATGACGAACTTCGGCGTGCCGTCCAGATCGAGCGACTGCTCGACATGCCGCACGACGTCGACGTAGCCCACGCGCGCCAGCGCCGCCTCGAGATCCGCCGGCGCCAGCGGCGCGGGCAGGTCGACGCCCATCGACGCAGGCTGCGCGCCGAACACGATGTCGGAGAAGCGGCCGCGACGCGGCTCGGCCAGCAGCAGCAAGCCGCCCGGCGCGAGCCACGATCGCATCGCGTTCAGTGCATCGGCCGCATCGGGACGGCCGCTCAGCGCGCGGTTCGCGACGATCAGGTCGTACGGCCCGGCTTCGTCGGCGGATAGCAACAACCGTTCGCCCGGCTGCAACGCGACCGTGCGCACCGCGGCTTCCGCATCCGTATCGAACCCGGCCAACTGGCCGGCCGTTGCGGCGATCGTGTGATCACAGCGCGCGGCGGCGAGATGCATGCCGAGCGTTTGCAGCACGTCACCGTCCGTCGCGCCCAGTTCGAGCACGCGCAGCCGGCGCGCCGGCTGCCACGCGTCGACCGCCTGCTCGACGCCGGCCGCCAGCAGCGCATGCACGTGCTGCCAGGTCGGCGATGCGGCAAGCAACTGCTCGACCAGGCTGTGCCCGGTCGGCGACAGCCAGCGTGCGCCGTCCTTCGCGCCGCTCAGCACGTCGGGCAGCGCCGCGCCGCAATGCGCGAGCAGCGTCAGTTCGGCCACGTGCCCCGGCGATTCGGCCAGCAGCCCGCGCCACAGATCGTCGAGCGGCGGCAGCGCCGCGCACGCCGCGTCGTCGCGGACGAGACGCGCGCCGTCACGCGCGGCCAGCCCGTCCTCGACGAGCATGTCGGCCAGGCGTGTAGCGAGCGCAGCCCGCTCCGGTGCGGGCTGCCACGTGCCGGCGAATACGCCGAGCGCATCGAACGCGCGCAGCACGTACAAGCTTGCCAGCACGTCGAGCAGCGGCAGAATCTCGGTCAAATGCTGCGTCCGACGGCCGTCGAGCTCCGCGGCGTCGACGCGCGCGACCGCTTGCGCGAGCAGCGCGTAGGGTGCCGGCAAAGCGGTCGCCTCCACGTCATTCGGCAACGGCATCTCTTCGAGGCGGTAGACGAAACGCGAAGGCAGATTCTGCCGGCGGCCGACGAGGTCCACGCGCCGGAACCGGCAGCCGCCGAGCCGCGCGACGATCGCGCCCTGCGCGTCGAGGAATTCGAAATGCGCGACGATCGAATGCGGGCTGCGCCGGTCGACCCGTGCGAGCACGCGGGCGACCGCGTCGCCGCGCAAATAGTCGACCCGGCCGATCTGCACCGGCACGTAGGCCGGATGCTCGCCATCACGCGCCTGCGCCGCCAGCAGCGCGAACAGCGGATGAAACCCGCTGTCCATCAGCGCCGGATGCAGCAGATACGCGGATAGCGCCCGCGCATCGCCGCACGCGGCCGGCGCGGCGACGTCGGCCAGCGCGGCATCCTCGGCCGCGGCGACCCGCACGGTGCGAACCCAGCGGAACGCCGGCCCGTAGTGGAGGCCGATGGCTGCCGTGTTCGCATACAGCGTGTCGCCGTCGGCGGCCGGCAGCGCGAACAGGCGTTCGAGCGTCGCGGCCGGCACGATGCTCGCGGCGCCGAGCGCGTTGCCGCTTTCCAGCATCCGCCCTGTCACGTTCAGCGTCCATGCGCCGTCGGACATCCGGTCGCGCGTCTCGATCGTAAACGTCGCGGTGCGCGGCTCGATCACGAGCCGGAACAGCTTCGCCTGCTGCGGCTGGAACACGACCGGCGTGCGGATCTCGACGTTTTCGAGCGCCGCATCCGGCGTATCGAAGAAGGTGCGCGCCGCGGCGAGCGCCATTTCCACGTAGCCGGCCCCCGGGAACGCCACGCCGCCGTCGACGACGTGATCGGCCAGCATCGGCAGCTTCGCCGGATCGAGCTGGTTTTCCCAGCCGAATGCATGTTCGTGCAGCCGATAGCCGAGCAGCGGATGCTCGCGGCGGCGATTGACGAGACCGTAGCCTTCGACGGTCGGCGTGAGCCAGAAACGGTCGCGCTGCCACGGATACGACGGCAATGCCGCACGCGTTGCGCCCGGCGCGAAGCGGTCGGGATCGACGCTCGCGCCATGCGCGATCGCCGCGAGAATCGCTTGCCGCAGCGTCGCCGCGCTGCCGTGATCGCGCTTGAGCGTCGGCAGCACCGCGCCGGTCACGCCGGCGGCCGTCAACGCCTGCTTCACGTACGTGCGCAGGATCGAATGCGGCGAGACTTCGATGAACAGCCGGACGCCCTGCTCGATCAGATACGCGATGCCATCGCCGAAGCGCACCGGTTCGCGGATATTGCGCCACCAGTAGCGCGCATCGAGTGCGTTGCCAGCGAGCGCGCCGCCGGTGACCGTCGACACGAACCTGCCGTTGCCCGGCTGGGGCCGCAGGCTGGCCAGCTCGGCCAGCACGACCGGCTCGATGCGGTCCATGTGGCTGCTGTGGAACGCATAGTCGAGATCGAGCATCTGGAAGAACTTGCCGCTGCCGCGCAGCGCCGCCTCCAGCGCCTGCAAGCCCTGCAACTCGCCGGCGAGCGTCACTGCGTCGGGGCTGTTGATGCCGGCCACCTCGACCCGACGCGCAAGCCCATGGCGCGCGATCAACTCGCGCGCGGCTGCCTCGCCGATGCCGACGGCCGCCATCCGGCCGCTGCCGCGCGTCATCGCCTGGGCGCGGCTGCGGATCTTGATCACGCGCACCGCGTCGGCGAGCGACAGCGCACCCGTCACCCACGCCGCGGCGATTTCACCGACGCTGTGGCCGATCGCCGCGTCGTAACGCATGCCTCGCGCGTCGATCACGCGAATCATGCCGACCTGGATCGCGAACAGCAGCGGCTGCGCGTTCTCCGTCGCGGCGAGCCATTCGGCGCCCGCGCCGGCCAGCCATGTCGCGCCCGGGCCGCCGCGCATCACGTCGACCAGCGACGGGCTGCCGTCCGCGCACCACAGCGCGTCGACTTCGTCGAGCGCCGCCCGGAAAACCGCGTTCTCCGCATAGAGTTCGTTGCCCATTCCGACCCACTGGCAACCGTTGCCCGAGAACACGAGCGCGGTACGCAATGCGTCGGCGGGCGCCTGGCCGGTCGCCACGCAGGCCGGCAGCCCTTCCTGTGCCGGCTGGGCCAGTGCCGCAAGCGCCGCACGGCCTTCGGCCACGTCGGCCGGCGCGACGATCGCGCGATGCTCGAGCCACTGGCGCCGACGCGCGGCGGCCGCGGCAAGCGCCTGCCAGTCGCCGCCGTTATCGAGCATGGCCAGATAGCGGCCCGCGAGCGCCCCAAGCGCGTTCGCACTGCGCGCGGTCAGCGCGAGCGGGGACGGTTGCGCTCGAGTCGGCTCGGGCGCTGCCGTCGACACGTCGCTTGCGACCGGCGCCTCGGTCAGCACGACGTGGGCGTTCGTTCCGCCGAAGCCGAACGAGTTGACGCCGACCGTCAGCGGCGCGTCGCCCGCGTCGAGCGGCATGTAGCGATCGACGACGCGCAAACGCCCGCCGTCGAAATCGATCCCGGGATTGGGCGTGACGAAGTGCAGCGAGCGCGGCACCGCGCGATGCTTGAGGCACAGCACGGCCTTCAGCAGGCCGGCCATGCCGGATGCCGTTTCGAGGTGGCCGATGTTGGTCTTCACCGAACCGATCAGCAGCGGACGATCGGCCGGGCGTTCGCCCGACACGACATCGATCAGCGCACGCGCCTCGATCGGATCGCCGACCGCCGTGCCGGTGCCGTGCGCCTCGAGATAGGCGAGCGACCGCGGATCGATGCCGGCGCGCGCATACACGCTGCGCAGCAGCGACGCCTGCGCGGCCGCGCCCGGCACGCTGATCCCGCCCGGCGAGTGGCCGACCGAGTTCACGCCGGAGCCCGCGATCACGGCGTGGATCGTGTCGCCGTCGGCCAGCGCGCGATCGAGCGGCTTGAGCAGCACGAACGCGCCGCCTTCCGAGCGCACGTAGCCGTCGCCGGTCGCGTCGAATGCACGGCAACGGCCGCGCGGCGACAGCATCGACGCCTTCGAGAAGCTGACGAAGCCGAACGGGTGCAGCAGCAGGTTGACGCCGCCCGCGAGCGCCACGTCGGCCTCGCCGGACTGCAGTGCCTTGACGGCCTGATGGAGAGCGACGAGCGACGACGAACAGGCGGTGTCGACCGTCATGCTCGGGCCGTGCAGGTCGAACAGGTAGGACACGCGGTTCGACGCGATGCTCAGCGTATTGCCGGTCGCCGAATACGGATCGATCACGTTCAGATCGTCCATGTTGCGGTTGCCGTAATCCATGCTGGCCGCGCCGACGAAGACGCCGCAATTGCTGCCGCGCATGTCGGCCGGGCGCACGCCGGCGTCTTCGAATGCTTCCCACGCGAGTTCGAGCAGCAGGCGTTGCTGAGGGTCCATCTGGGCCGCTTCGCGCGGCGAAATGCCGAAGAACGCGGCGTCGAAGCCGGCGACGTTGTCGAGCACGCCGGCCGCGAACGTGTAGCTCTTGCCCGGTTCGCGTTTGGACGGGTGCTGGTAGAAATCGGTACCGAAGCGGTCGGCGGGGATTTCGGTTACTGCGTCGCGTTCGTCGCGCAGCAGTTGCCAGAAGTCGCCAAGATTGTTCGCGCTCCCGGGAAACCGACAAGCCACCCCAATTATTGCAATCTTACTGTTCATCTTTTATGTCGCTTTCTCGGATGCGTGCGGTTCTTCCGCGCGATGTCCGTCATCTTGTACCACATGCAAAAGTACCGAACCGAGCTCTTCGGCCGCCAGATTCCGGCATTCGGGAGTGTCTGTGCCGTAATTTCGCCAAATGAAGTAGTCGCTGGTTTGCGGAGAAACGCCCAGCTTATCGAATACGTGAGGCAGAGCGGGAACGTGGTCGCCGTAAAAACAAACGACTGTTTCACGATCGCTGGTGCGCAAATGGTCGAGCAGGCGCCCCATCATTGCGTCTGCATTTTCAATGTGCCGCAGGTAGGCTGTCAGGTCGCGCCAGGACGGGTCTTCGCCAAGAGTATGCCTCGAAGACGATTCTCCAGGCAAAACCTGCTCCAGATGCAGCGGGCCATGGTTTTCCATCGTCATCGCGAAGACGAAGCGCGGATGGTCGTCGCCCGCGGTCCGGAGTTCCTCGATGATCGACTCGGATACTGCGGCGTCTGCCACATACGGACCGGCACGGGACGCCGATGCAAAATCGCGGATATCAAGAAAGCGCGTAAAACCCAGCAGCGGAAATACCCGGTCCCGCCCGAAGAAATCGGCGTAATACGGATGAATCGCGACTGTATCGTAGCCGCAACGGTCAAACCAAGAGGCAAGCGACGCGATTTTATTTCTTACAAATGCGTAAGGATAAAAGCGCGCATATCCAAGCGAAAAAGATTCCATGCCGGTCAGCACCGCGAATTCCGTTCGCATGGTGTTGGCGCCCCACGCCGGCACCATCATCTCGCCATACGAGACGGCCTCGCGACGCGCCTCGTCGAAGCGCGCGAAAAGCTCTGGCTCGACCGCGTCACCGAGGCGGCGTGCATCGAAGAACGATTCGCTCTGGATCAGGACCACGTCGGGGCGCCGGTTCGGCTTGCCTGTTGCGAAGAGCCCGGCCGCCGCGATCTCGCGGAACCTCCGGAACGTCGCAGGACGCAGCCCGTTGAGCAGATAGGCAACGAACACGGCAAAAAAACCGTGGCGCCGCTGGTCGGCATCGGGATCGAGCGTCAGCGGCAAGCGCGCCGCGATAGGCACCGCGAGCGCGAACGGCAACGCCGCCGCGAGCCACGCCATCGCGACGGAACCCCGCTGCACCGGTCGCTCGACGACGAAGCCCGCGATCACAAGCAGGATGCCGGTACCGATCGCGACGACCTTGCCGACACTCAGGAACGGCAAGTAAAGACGGGGATGCGAAAACAACTGGCTGAACAGGCTCAGATCGGTAAATACGAACGGCTCCCGCAACGACTCGTACTTCGCGTTGCTGACTGCGGCGACGAGACCGACGAGCGCAAGCGACGCGCAGGCCGAAAACAGCGGCCGGCAGGTGGCGGCGAACACGAGGTCGAATACGAAGAGTACGGCAACAATATGAAGCACTGACGACAGCAGCGGGCGCCGCAGCGGCGCGCGCGGGACGGCGATCGCATCGACCGCAAACGACAGCGCAATGGTGCCCGTCAGCGTCACGGCAAGACGCGCGCTCAATTGACCCGGTCCTTCGACGGAAGATAGGACAGGCGGTCGAGGATCGCGTCGGCCAGCGTCGCGGGCAGCAGCGGCAGGAGGCGCATGCCGAATGCGAGCAACCCGGGGAACGCGATCTCGCTTCGGCCTGCGTCGAGCCGCCGGCGGATGTACTCGGCCGAACGCTCGGCACTCCAGAGGAACGGCTTGTCGCCGGGGAACACGTCGCTCATCGCCGTCTTCACAAAGCCTGGTAGGATGATCGTAACGCCCACGCCGTCGCGCGCCAGCAGCGGGCGCACCGAATCGCCATAGGCCTTGATCGCAGCTTTGCTCGCGCAATAGGCCGGCGAGATCGCCATGCCACGCAGCGCGGCGATCGAACTGACCATCGCGATACGGCCGCGCCTGCGCTCGCGCATCCGGTCGATGACCGGCAGGACCGTATGCAATGCGCCGTAGAGATTCGTGTCGATGACGCGAGCCGTGCGCGCCAGGTCTTCCCAGTCGTCCGCATGGGCGATCGTGCTGGCCACCCCGGCGTTCGCGATCAGCAGGTCGATCGGGTGGCGGGTGTCGAAGTCGGTTAGCCAGGCGGCAGTCGACGCGGCATCGCGCACGTCTATGACACCCGTTTCGACCATGGCGCCGTGCGCGCGGCAAGTCGCCGCCGTTTTCTCGACCTCCGAGAAATTGCGGCCGACGATCCCCAGCGTCGTGCCGGGCTGTGCATAGGCAAGCGCAAGCGCGCGACCGAGACCGGCACTCGCGCCGGTGATGACGATGTTTCGCGGCAGTTGATCAGGCATCCGCGCGATCCAGGCGCTCGACCGCCCCCGCGACCGCCATCTCGATGCCGGTTCGGGTGTAGAAATCGCCGTTGATTTGCGTGTGATGCATCACGTAGTCCAGAAAGGCGTGATAGAGATGCATGTCCGGCAGCTCGCCGCCATGCCAGAAATCGTCGAGTTTCCCCTGCCAAGTCAAGCCGGGCATATTATAAATGGCGGTCCCGAGCGCCACTAGCGGGCGCTCGTGGTGCAAAGCCGACAGCCCGACCGTGCTGTTCACTACGACCACGCCACGCGCATGCTCAAGCAGCGTCGGCAAGTGACCCGAGTTGATGAAACGGACCCGATCTCCGATACCGGCCTCGCGCGCAATCGACATCGCGAAGCGGTAGTATTCGATCATGCCGGTATCGAGCGGGTGGTTCTTGATCAGCAGAGTCGCGTCGTGCGGCGCGTGTCGGGCGAACGAGCGCAGGACGTAGTCAATCGCATCGCGCACCCCTTCGAATGGCGAATGCACGACGATCTGCGCATCGGAGTTGAGTTGCAGCGGGAACAGGTAATAAGGCCGGCCGGAGTCGAGCAATTCGCGCGTGACCGCGTCGGCCTGACGGCGATGTCGCCCCTGCAAAAGCGCGCGAAACGCAAGTCCTGCGTATTCGACGATTCCATTGCGCGGGCGGTGACTGCGATAGCGAGGAAAGCGCCACGCGAGCAGCGCATTGGCGACCCGGTATGTGATGTCGTGAAAGACGCGCTCATACAGGTTGTAACCGGTTGGCACCCCGGGCTGCGCCGCCGGGATGACATCGCGCAGCTTCGTGTATTCCTGCGGATCCACCGGCATTCGCGAGCGACCGTTCACGCCGTGGCTTTCTAGCGTGATCCAGTGCGGGCGCACGTAGCCCTCTTCAAACACGTGCACACGCACACCGAATTGCTCTGCGACAGGATGCATGTGCCGGTGAACTTCGCGGCAATCGCCGAACATCAGAACGTCAGTGATGCTTTCTCGGCGGATGAAGTCGGCATACCATGTGGAAAGCTCGGACACCAGCCCAGCATAGTTGAGCGCATTGCGAGTCTTGCCGTAGAACCAATCGCCGCCACAGAAATTAACGCGATGTATCGCGTGGCCCCGCTCAACCAGCACGTCTGCGAGCCGACTAAAAAATAGCGAAGCCGTGCCTTGCAGCACAAGAAATGAGCGAGGCATCAGAAATACCAACCAGCGAATTGACCCGACCGAAGCAAGTCTGCTTCGGCCCCCTTGAAGCGAGTCTTTTTTGACTATTAAATTTCCAGCTGGCGGCTTGCCGGCTCGTCTTTCTAGTAGCCGGTGAATATAACACCTCTCTTCTGAAAAGAAAAATTGGACCGATCGAATCGGTCGGGCGCATTTGCGCAAATGTAACGCTACCGGGAAGGAGATAGCACAATCCCCACTCGCTCGCTATAATCAGCCGCCCCCGCTCTGGGCCGGCGCGCTTCGTCCTCCGGCAGAAATGCAACAACATGCCGGACGCCTCCCGACCGCGCCCAGACGGTGCGACAGGTGATCGAAAGGGGCGGCTACAGCCTCCTTACCATCGCTTCGTGACCGTGTCATTAAATTGAATCTGCTCTCTAGTTGAAAGGCGAGAATATTCCTTTCGACGGCATGCGAAGAGCCAATCAGCCTGGATGGAAGGAAGTTGGAAAACGTATCTGGCAGCACCTCAATCTCTACGTCCGGAACACCGAAAGCGAACCTGTTTGGACGCCTGAAAAAGCTCAACCTCCTTTTCGTTGCGACAGTGGCCGCACCCACGCTGATCGCGACCCTTTATTACGGCCTCATCGCTTCTGACATCTATGTGTCGGAGACGCGCTTCGTGGTCCGCAGCGCACAGCGGGCCGCGCAAACCAGCATGGTTGGCGCCCTGCTGGAGGGCACTGGCTTCGGACGTGGACAGGATGAAGCATATCCCGTTATCGATTACATTCAATCACGGGACGCGCTCGCAGAGCTCAACCAGCACAACTACATCGTCGATGCATACTCGAGGCAAGGCGACTTTTTCAGTCGCTTCAACGCAACGCTCGACGGCAGCTTCGAGTCGCTGTGGAAGTACTACGGCAAGCACATCGTCTCAGTCAATCTCGACTCCGCCTCGTCAATTACGACTCTGCAAGTACGCGCTTACACGGCCGAAGATGCGCACCGAATCAGTTCGCAGCTGCTGAGACTAAGCGAGCGACTCGTCAACAGAATGAATGAACGCGCGACTACGGATACCGTGCAATTTGCACAGCGTCAGGTCGACGTTGCCGCCTCCAAGGCGAAGGATGCTGCGATCGCACTCGCCGCGTACAGAAACTCGAACTCGGTGTTCGATCCCGAAAAGCAATCTGCGCTTCAGTTGCAGCAGGTTACGAGCCTACAGACTCAGCTGTTTTCCGCTCAGACCCAGTTGCGGCAGCTACAATCGATCGCCCCCCAAAATCCGCAGGTGGCCGTCCTAAAAAATAGCATCAGCGAGACCGAACAGCAGATCAAAGAAGCGACAGGTGGCGTTGCAGGCAGCAGGAACTCTCTGTCGAACAAGACAGCAAGCTATACACGCCTGCAACTCGATGCTCAGTTTGCCGACAAGCAGCTTGCATCCGCAATGGCAGCCATGGAGACTGCGCGCGCCGAAGCACAGCGCCAGCAACTCTACTTGGAACGCCTCGTTCAACCCAATACGCCAGACGTCGCGATCGAGCCGAAACGGCTGAAGTCGATCTTCGAGGTTTTCGCGCTCGGAATGATCGCCTGGGGTATCCTCAGCCTCCTGCTCGCGGGCGTGCGTGAGCACCACGACTAACGAGTGGCAATGGCACATCACGATACCTCGCTATCTCGCTCACTCGCGATCCAGACGCGCGTCGTGAGCGCTCTGCTGATGCGAGAAATCCTCACGCGATTCGGTCGGCACAACATCGGCTTTCTGTGGATCTTTTTCGAACCGATGATGTTTACGGTGGGGGTGCTTGCACTGTGGACGCTCACCAAGGCAACCCATGGCTCGACACTGCCGATAACGGCATTCGCGATCACCGGATACTCCCCTGTTCTGCTGTGGCGCAATTGCGCGAATCGCTGTGCGCTGGCAATTCTTCCGAACCAAGCTCTGCTCTATCACCGGAACGTGCGCGTCATCGACTTCTTCTTTGCTCGCCTCCTGCTGGAAATATCGGGCGCAACGATGTCGTTTACATTCCTCTCCGTTCTCTTCATCGCCGCAGGCATGATGAAGCCGCCCGAAGATCTGACGATGATCATCGGCGCATGGTTTCACTTGGCCGCTTTTGGCACCGGGCTCGCGCTCATCATCGGTGCACTGTCCGAGCGCAGCGAAGCGGTAGACCGCATCTGGCACACCATTGCCTATCTTATGTTTCCGCTGTCCGGTTCGATTTTCATGGTGTCGTGGCTACCAGAGAAGTTTCAGAAAGCGGTTCTACTACTGCCGATGGTGCATGGCACGGAAATGCTTCGGGGCGGCTATTTCGGATCGCTCGTCAAACCACATTACAGCATCCCCTACATGATCTTCAGTGACATGATCCTTTTGCTGGTCGGTCTCTATTTCGTTCGGGATGCCAGCATGAGAGTGGAACCCGAATGATCGAGCTCGAAGGCGTCTGCAAGGACTATCACACGCGGCAAGGCACCCGACGCGTACTGAACAAGATCAATTTGCAGGTTCGGCAAGGCGAGAAAGTCGGTATCCTGGGTCGCAACGGAGCCGGCAAATCGACGCTGATCCGGATGATAAGCGGAGCAGAACTGCCAACTGCCGGCCGAATTCGCCGGAGCATGCAAGTGTCCTGGCCGCTCGCATTCGGAGGGGCGTTCCAAGGCAGCCTGACCGGCATGGACAATCTGCGATTCATCTGTCGCGTCTATGGCGCCGACGCAAAGGCCGCTGAACCATTCGTCCAGGAATTCTCGGAGCTCGGCTACTATTTGCGCGAACCGGTAAAAAGTTACTCTGCCGGGATGCGTGCTCGTCTGGCGTTCGCCATTTCAATGGCCATCGAATTCGATTGTTTCCTGATCGACGAAATTGTGGCAGTCGGTGATAGCCGGTTCCATGCAAAATGCCATCACGAGCTGTTCGAACGACGCAAAGACCGCGCACTGATCATTGTGAGTCACGATGCAAGCTACATCCGGGAACATTGCGATCGTGCAGCAGTACTGATTGCTGGCAAGTTGCATGCATTCGACGTAATCGAAGATGCCTATGCGTTTTATCAGGAGAACGCCGCCTGACAACCCGTACAACCAACGTTGGTAGCTTGGACCAATTCAAAGCCGCCGCCCTCCAGTTCACGGCAATATGGTTATCTGCGCGCCGCGCGCCGGCTGCCAGAAATGCCGCACGCGCATTGAACCCGGCACATCGAGCACCAACGGGGCGCCACCAGTTGCTCGTCGATGTTTCCATCATCGCGGTTCACGATGCCGGAACTGGTATTCAACGAGTTGTCCGTTCGCTGTTATTGCAACTCCTGGCCTCGCCGCCCGCCGGATTCGACGTGCGCCCAGTCTGGGCAACCCGCGCAAAACCGTTCCACTACGCAGATCATCTCCTCGGGCACGCACCGCATGACACGAGGCCGAATGGTGCACCCGTCCACGTTGCGAACGGCGATGTTTTCCTGGGTCTCGATCTTACGAGTCGCATTCTGCCGAGACGGCAGCGTGATCTGCTAGCGTGGCGACGACAAGGCGTGCGCTGCGCATTCATTGTCTACGATCTGCTTCCACTACAAAACCGTAGTTGGTTTACTCCGCGCGCGCATCGCTCATTCCGACATTGGCTATCCACAATAGCGGTTCATGCCGATGAACTTTGGTGCATATCGCGCACCGTCGCGAGCGAAGTAGACTTATTGATGCAGCAGCGCTTCGGTCTCGCTCGCGCGGAAATTCCGGTACGTTGGTTCGAGCTTGGCGCGGACAAACTTGATCGTGCGCACGTCGGCGAATCCGTGTCAGTGCCCGGATATACACGATTTGCTCGCCCGATATTACTCATGGTCGGAACGATAGAGCCCCGTAAAGCGCATGCACAGGTCCTCGATGCATTCGACTTGCTATGGGGCAACGGTGAGCAGCCGACGCTGGTGATTGTCGGCAAGAAGGGATGGCGTGTAGATGCGCTCGCTGAACGCCTGGCTCTTCACCCACAAAACGGCAGGTTGCTATTTTGGCTCAACGAGGCCGACGACGCGCAACTGGAAATGCTCTACAACCTGGCAGACGGCCTTATCCTAGCATCTGAGGCCGAAGGCTTCGGGCTCCCGATCATCGAGGCAGCGCGTCACGACAAGCCACTTTTTCTGCGTGATCTGTCCGTATTTCGAGAAGTCGCGGGCGAACATGCGACCTATTTCTCGGCCTCGGACAGGCACGCGATGGCGAGCCAGATGTCAGAATGGCTTGCACAACTTGCGACCGGTACTGCGCCGCGTAGTGGCTCGATCAAGCCGATTAGTTGGGCCGCGAGCGCCAGGCAACTAGCTATGTTTGTAACCGAACTGGCTACGAAATAACTCAGGCTAGCTCCCGACACACTTCAAGCGTACGCTTCGCACATTTTGTCCAAGTTGCTTCACCGGCAACTTGCAGTCCTCGAGCGACCGCCGATGTGCGCCACGCGGTATCGCAAATTACATGCTCAATACCGTCACGCAACGTTGCGTCATCGTCTGGTTCAACAAGCCATGCAGCCCCCCCTGCCACCTCGGGCAACGAAGAGGAACGTGACGTAAGCGTCGGCACACCGCTCGCGAGCGCCTCTAATACCGGTAGGCCAAAGCCTTCATAGAGCGACGGAAAGAAAAACGCATGCGCCCCTGCATAGAGCAGCGGCAACAGCGGCTCCGGGACAAAACCCAGATACCGGAGCCACCCCTCTGCCTCACCTCTCGCGATTCTCCGGCCCAACTCATCGTTCAGCCAGCCCGAACTGCCTGCAAGCACGAGCGGGTAGCGAGCTCGCAGATCAGCGGGCAGCACAGAATACGCTGCAAGCAACGCGTCGACTCGCTTTCTCGGCTCTAGCGTCGATACACAAAGCGTATAGCCCCCGGGAGACAGGCGAAACTGATTTAGCGAAACGACGAGATCTCCATGGTCATAGGACCTGAATTCCGGCGGAACCCCGAGCGGCACCGTGGTGATATTGTCCAACGGCCAACCAAAATACTCCGACACCTCTCGCCTTATGGCCTCAGAATCCGTGATGATATGTGCGGTACGGCGCAACGTCGACGCAAAGCTCCGCTCAAAATGGCGAATGCGCTCTATCGGGTGAGTTTCCGGGTACTTGAAGACGGACAGGTCGTGAACCGTTATCACCCCGCCTTCCACGTATTCTGGCAAAAAATAGTTCGGAGAATGAAAGACATGTGTTCGGAGTGCGCGCTGGCGGCGCCAGCTTCTCACAGCAACAGATGCACGCGACCAGAATTTTCCTTTTGAGTGCGCGTCTGCGCTCCGCCACGGACGGCCATCCAGTAGTTGTGCGGGATCGCTAACCCATTCGCCCGCGAAGTAATAAAGAACGGCATCAAGATCGCCGGTGGGTGCCGTTCGATAATACCTCGCCAACTCCCACGCATATCGACCGATGCCGGTCAGCGGCGGAACGATCGCATCGACCGCAAGAATCAACTTCAATCCGCGCTCTCCAGCATCCATTTGAGGGTGTCGTGCAACGGAATCTGTCCTGGCTCTGCACCAATGGCCCGACGCAATTTACTGTTATCGCCGACCAGTTTGCGAACTTCATTCGCACGCACGAAGTTCGGATTGACTCGAACTTCAGGCCGATAGCCCGCCAGTTTTTCCATGACTGTCAGCACTTCCTGAAGCGAATACCCGGCCCCGGAACAGACATTAAACGTCTCGCCTGCAAATGCGCCGTTCAATAGCCGTTCATAGGCCGCCACAACCATCCGAACATCGGAGAAGTCGCGGATGACGTCGAGGTTTCCAAGTTCAAGTACCGGGGCACGAGCGCGGAAACGAGAAACAATTTTCGGCAGAAGAAAGTTTTCGGCCTGACCAACGCCCGTATAGTTGAACGGCCGCACAACCACGATAGGTAACTGCTTGCTCCAGAGCTTGGCGACATACTCCATCGATAGCTTGCTGACCGCATAGTCGTTTGCAGGCGACGGCGCCACAGATTCATCAATCACTTCGCAATCGGCGTTGCCATAGATGTTCGCACTGCTTGCAACAAGCACGGCGTCCGGCCGACGCGAAGACAATGCCAGCGCTTCGAGCAGGTTCCGTGTACCAACGATGTTGGTCTCGTAAATGGAACCGACATCATCGTGCGCAACGAACGCAATTGCAGCAAGATGCGCAACCACTTGCGGCTTTTCGAGTTCGATAATATCAGCGAGCCGTCGACGGTCAAGCAAGTCCACGACGTGCGTACGCCACTCAGAGCTCACACCAGCCCGGTGGGCGAGCCCGCACACGTCATGACCGCTCGCCGCCAACTGGCGTGCGAGATAGCCGCCTGTAAAGCCGCCGATCCCAGTGATTAGGACTTTCGCCATAGATCAGAAGGAGAATCCAATCTCGTTGCGACGAATATCTGCCTCGACCATCATCTGGCAAAGTTGTTCGAGAGTGGTGGTTGGCTTCCATCCGAGCACATCATGCGCTTTTTGCGGATCGCCGATCAGCAACTCCACTTCGGCCGGTCGATAAAATTTCGGATTGATGCGCACGATCGTCTTACCCGACAGTTGATCGACACCGATCTCTTGCTCGTTTCGCCCTTCCCAAGCAAGCTTGAATCCAGCGGCCTGCGCCGCCATGCTGACAAAATCGCGTACCGTTTCCGTACGGTTGGTTGCCAACACATAGGTATCCGGCTGGTCGGCCTGCAGCATACGCCACATACCCTCTACGTATTCCTTTGCGAAACCCCAATCGCGCTTTGCATCAAGGTTGCCCAGTTCGAGAATGTCAAGCTTGCCGAGACGGAGCTTCGCGACACTGTCCGTAATCTTACGAGTGACAAATTCACGCCCGCGCAACGGCGACTCGTGGTTGAACAAGATCCCGCTGCATCCGAAAATGTTATAACTCTCACGGTAATTGACCGTGATCCAGTGCGCGTAAAGCTTGGCGACGCCATAGGGGCTACGCGGATAGAACGGCGTTTGCTCAGTTTGCGGAATCGCCTGAACCTTTCCGAACATTTCCGACGTGCTTGCCTGATAGAAACGGATCGCAGGATTGACGATGCGTATCGCTTCGAGCAAATTCAATGGACCAATACCGGTGATTTCTGCCGTCGTCACGGGTTGATCAAACGATACACCGACGAAGCTTTGCGCCGCGAGATTGTAAACTTCCGTTGCTCCAGTCTGCTGCAGCAGGCGAATACTAGAGCTCAGATCAGTCAAATCGTATTCGACCAAGTGCAAATTCGGATGCGCAGCAATTCCGAGCTCCTCGATTCGCCAAAAGTTCACGGAACTCGTACGGCGATAGGTGCCGTAGACGACATAGCCTTTCTCAAGCAAGAGCTCAGCAAGATAAGCGCCATCTTGCCCGGTAATACCTGTAATTATTGCGGTCGCATTCATTTTCAACTCACTCACTTCCATTTAACTTGATTTTCGAATCGATTTCTTCACATTTCGATCCGCCAAACTCACCTTACCGCCTCGAGATTTCCAGTCGCGTAAGCTGCGCTTGTGCTCCTCGATCGATACAGCGCACCTCGAAATCGTCCAGTGTTCGCTCGACGTCGATATTAAACTCCACCACCAGCGATTCTTTCACCGATAGTGCCTGGGGAAACCGTACATCACCTCGCCAAAGGCATTGACGCCCCTCGTTCGCAACGAAATCGAACAACAAATTGGCGTCCTTTTCAACATCTGCGACACCAAATACCTTCACCGCGTAGCTTCCCGCCTCAATCGAACGATGTGGACCATACATCAAAAATCCGTCCTTTCCTGTACCCTGCAGCCCCGATCCGATATGAACACCGATCTGCGTACTGCAATCGTGACCGGGATAAATTGCCATCTCGACATTCGACTTGTCAGCGAGAATACCATCGATAACGTCTTTTACAACGTTCGCTGTATCCGACCACTTGCGCACCCGATATTCCTTCTTCACGCGGAGCTCGATTTCCTCCACCTTGGCTGGCGTCATGCACCATTCAAGAATTGCATCCGCCCACGCGTTAACATCCCAAGCCGGTAAATACCGAACCAGATCGCGGCCGACTTCCGGCAGCGAACCTTGATCGGAACTCAGGACCGCCTTGCCCATAGCCAACGCTTCGCCGACCGGCAATCCCCACCCCTCATACAGAGACGGGTACGCGCAGAATAGCGCGTGATTATACAGCTGCATCAATTCATAATCGGTGACATGATTCAGTTGCTCAATCTTGCCTTGGGTCAGTGGATCAAGCTCGATATCCTTCAGCAAATCGCCGACTCCCCAACCCGGCATCCCGACGAATACAAGCTTCGGTAGCGCGTCACCGTACCCGTCGCGACAGAGACGATGATATGCACGGTACAGGACTTCATGATTCTTCCGCCGTTCAATTGTCGACACGAAGAGAATGAACGGCTTTCTGATCACTGCCTGTACTTCCGGTCCGAGTTCGCCCTCCCCGGTCGGAACATTGTCACCCAAGGGAATCACATGAGATGGGCGAATTGGGGACCCAATCCTGTTGCAGAGATCAAGATAGTCTTTCCGGGTTTGCTCCGAAATGCACAGGACGGCAGTCGAGCCCCACGCAAGAGAATTGAAATATTCCTTGAATCGACTCGATACATCACCTACGCAATACTGCGGAAATAGAACCGGAATCAGATCATAGCAGCACGTTATTACATGAATACCCTTCTTCTTCTGCAAATTATAAAATTCGGAAGAATAGGATTGATCCCAATCCAATCCGATCGACACGACAATATCTCCTGCAACAGGTGACAGACGATACTGTGGATCATTGGTCGGCACATCGATCCGCAAGCCATGCGACCCGTTTCGCGAAGTTGATTTCTTACCGAATAACTCCATTGCCCGATACATGAAACGTCGCGACAGATCGAAAGACTCCGTCTTAGGGAGCATCATATCGATGGCATCGTCAATTTCAGACGGTCGCTCACCGATGGGCTCCGCCCACTCAATAAACTGGCCCTCTCGCCAAATACATTTCCGGAAGCGTTGCCTACCGTATAACGCCTCGAGTTCGGTGCAGAGTGCCTGCTCAACACGAACGATACCGACGGGGGGACGGTTCCAGTTTGCACTGGTCGTGACGTTCATCCAAATCAGCGGTGCATTATTTTGCGACATGCATCATCCTTTCTTCGCAACTCGCGATCTCCTCGGACATCCAGGAAATATCGCGGCCGCGTGTGTTGATTCTTCTTTCGCTCAGACCTGATATTGCGGACGCTGCTTGAATTCCGCGGCAGACGATCGCTTCGCACCAAAACCCGCCACAAAGTCCACAAATCCGCTCAGTGTCTCGTCCCAAAGCACCGACTGTCGCTCTGACATTTCCTGAGGCGTAAGCCGCAACGGTGTAGCTGCCATCGTCTTCCGCAATGCAGCCACGAATGTGCGGCTGTCGTCGGCGAGCGACACGCCTCTCGCATTGACAAATTTATCGAACCCGCGCATCGCAACCGATGTCGCGACAACATGTTTGCCCGACCAAAGTGCTTCAGCCGTCTTAAGATTGGTACCGCCGCCGTGCGTGATAGGCAGAATGATCGCATGTGCGATTGTCAGCAGCCCCTGGAGACACTCTTCCGAAACGACCCCAGCGGAAATGGTTGCCCGATTCAATCCCGCCACTCGATGAAAACGGGCATCGCTCACAATCGAAGCACCAACGCCACCGACCAGAACGATCGACTCGTCGGGCGCAATGCATCCTACGCCGCCGCCAAACATATCGAAGAATCCCGTAATGTTAGGCGGATGCGCCGAGCCGCAGAGCACTGCAATTTTCCTGTGCTGGGCAACTCGATTCGCTTGCTCGAGACCATCAATTGTCACCGTTCGACGCGCGACGCCGTTCTGCGCAAGAATGCACTTAGCCTTGGTGCGCGACTGCATCCACTCGAGATCCTCCCGCGATACCGCGCACACGCCATGTGCATTACGCAGGGCCTTGAGTTCAGTTTCACTGATCAAGGCGCGCGCGCGCTGGGCTTCTTCGATCGACAGATACTGAGCTACGATGTCGTAACGCAACTGATTTTCGATATTTTCGGAGCCGTATATCAGCACCGTTTCACTCAGTTTTCTTTCTGTTACAAATCGCTTTGCGAAATCAAACAACCAGGGATTTTCGACCAGGATCAAATCCGGAGTTGGATCAATCTTGCTGGCGAGTGATCGATAGGCATCGTCATCCTCCGCATAAAGGCGACCGATCGCCCAATCTTCCATCAACAATGGATTCTGGATGTATCTCCGTAACGGCTCATGCTCCGGATACTCGCAGAAATACTCTTCTGGTGCGTATTGATCGCTTCCCAGCACGCCTGCGGATTGCACCTGATGTCCAGCAGCACGCAATACCCGGACAATATTCGCCACCCGATGCTGGCCGCCATGCGCCGGCGTTCCAATCGGGTATGTGCTTAGCGTCAATATCTTCATTTGCGGTTACTCGTTGCTTGAGGTTCTTCCGACACTTCCATCTGATCTTGGCAATTCTTCTGCATCTCCTCCCCCATTCTAACCAAGTGATTCTCGAGCGCACGAAGATCCCTTAGATGACGATTGACGCTAAAGAAAAAACAAACGCCCTGAATGAGATTACCGAATAGAGGAACGCCGAATAACTTGTTCGCCAGGATTGCTCCCTTCAGATGTTCGATCTTGACATTATGTCGCCGCGCCTCTTTCGAGTTCTGGATATCCGACAAAATAATCGCCTTGCTCACTCCTGCACGCACTCGACTCAGATAGTGCCGCTCACCGTATTCGTCTGGCTCCCGCTTCAAAATTGCAAGATAGGCGGCACGAACGAAATTTCTGTCGTGTAGCAAAAGAAAGTCATCAAGACCGTATTTTCCATCACTACGAACGACAAATTCCGGCTGGAAATTAATTTTCAATTTTTTCATATGATTAATACGCCGCTTCGCCAACCCCACAGCCCTCATAGAACCTACTGACTGAGAAAAGCGCTGCAAGTCAACCTCCGCGCCCGGCGCTCCCAGCAAGAATGCCCTTGCGAACCAACCACGCGCTCGCTCCGCTCGCCCGAGGCGATATCCTTCCCATAGATATGCAGCGCTTCTTTCGGCCATCAAAAATACGTGCTCGTTGAGAACTTCTACCTCGGCTGAGTAATCCGACCGAATTTTTTCACGTTCCTTATTACATTGTTCGAGTTGCGACTGAAGAAATGCCAAATCTTCCGCCACCCGCTGCTCGAACGCCGCTCGCTGGACTTCTGACTCTCGTATCAGAGCCTCGTACCGCTGCACAATTGAGTTGTTTTCCCGTTCGGCTTGGCGGCTCCACTCTTTGCCCTTTTCCTCGAGCGCCATCGCATGCTGCTCGGTTAATTTCTGACGCTCCTCCGATGCAGATATCGCGACCGCTTCACATTGCCGAATCAGTTCGGCTTCTCGCGCATGGCATCTGTCCCGTTCATCTTGATGAGACCGGCGCAGCCGAGCCAGTTCCGTAGCGAAATCATCACTTAACCGAATACGTTCGACCTCGGCCGCTTCCCGAAGCGAACGGGCCTGTCGCTCGAGAGCCTCTTCTGCCCGCTTCGCCTCCTGTCGCCCTGCTTCGGTCAATGCACCGATTTCAGCCAGCGCACTCTGCAATGTTTCGGTCCAGTAACGCTCTCGCTGTAGAGCAGTATCAGTTAACGCACGAACTTCGTCGCGAGAAGCCTGCAACATTCCACCCCAATAACGCTCCCGCTCGTCGAGCGTCCGCTGCCACGCCTGCTCTCGTTCGACCTGCGACTTGACTTGGGATTCGTGCGCCGCATCAACCCGCATCAACAATTCGAGCATTTGCCCACGCGCTGCCTCCTCGACGGCAGCCAAATGCTTGAGCGTAGTCGCAAACTCTGTCCGGATTTTGGAAAGTTCGTCTGCCTGTTCCCGGTTACGTTCGCCCCACAGGCATTCTCGCTCGCGCAATTTCCGCTCTAGCGCCAGCAGCTCGTCCCTCGCAGCTAGTTGCCTTTCCCTATCACGCTGATTAAGAGATTCGACCTCGCGTAGCAAATCACGGATGCGGGCCTCACTATCTTCGTCCCGCTGGCGTAACTCTTTCCTAGTCGCCTCAAGCTCCGCGTTGTCGCGCTCGACAATTTGGCGATGAAACGGTGCACTCGCTTCACCTCCGAGTGCGAAATCGTCAAAAACGTTCGGTGGCACTGCGAATGCTTGCTTGAGCTCCTGATGCTCGTCAGCGACGTAGTACCTATTCAGCCCGTCGAAATAAACGGCACTGTACCCGCGCCTGTCAAGTACGGACTCCCACTCGTCGTGACAGTCTATCTGCGTGAGCGGCAGCGTACTCTCGACCACCACGATCCACGGACGGGCCGTGCTCTCCCCCCAACTGTCAAGCACTTGCCGCTCGAACCCTTCGACATCAATCTTGAGCCAATGAATGTCTTTGTCACCCGTCATCTCAAACACCGATGCGAGCGTCACACACGGCACCACAATTTCCCGGTCCTGAAACCCGCGCGCCCTATGTTGCTTAACAATCTTCTCGTCCGCAGTAGAGATACCCGTCCCCGGAATCTCGTAGAATCGCAACGCTGTGGACTCCCTGCCGACGGCAGCCTGCAGCACCGTTTCGTCCGGTCGCCCCCGCCTTAACGCTTCCGCGTAGTATGGCGTCGGTTCGACGTGCATACCGCGCCAGCCCTGTTCATAGAAAAGAAGACTGACGGAATCTATAAGCGGATCTTGCGCCCCGATATCAATATAGAAGCCGCGCTCGATATGCTTCAGCGCGCGCCACAACATTACGTCTTCGAAATTTTGTGCGTAAGAAGTAATCATCTGACCGTGAACTCGAAGCCGGTGTGCTTCCCACTCTGAGTGGATAGTGCGCACGACGAAAATATTGTCGCACCGCCGTAATACTATGGATTCAACTGAAGGTGGGCATGATAGCTCTGCACTGTGCGTCGGCCTCAGACCTGATCAAACTACGGGGCAGAGGTCCGGACGATAAGTACCGCCCGGACACATCTTGCCTTATCTATAGGTCTGGATACTAGTTGTGACCGGATAGGCAACAGAAAACACCAAATTCAGAAATTTTTGTAACTCAGTAACCGCAGAATTCGACACGTATAGCAAGTCCTTGTTGTCCATCATAAAGTTCTGAGCAACGAAGAATGCGTTCGGATCTCGCAGGTTCATTCGATAGACAACCGGCACCTTACCTTCTACCGTCGTCTGAGCTGGCGAGTTGGGCCATGGCAATGCCTTCGCATCCTCGAAACGGAAGATGAACACACCTTGCGCATCCGAACGCGTGTCCTGCAAACCGCCCGCTCGCGCCAACGCCTGGGCCAGCGTAATACCTTGCGCCTCGAAGTTTATCTCCTCGTTCTTGCCGGTCGCACCCAATGCCGTGAAACTATATGGTTGGAACAACGCTGTCACAACATCCCCGGCGCGCAGAGGCACATTTTGCCGCGGATCGCGAATCACCGACTCAAGTGGCAGCGAAGCGACGAGGTCGCCACGCGTCACCTGGACAGTAATCTTATCGACAGGCTGGCGGACACCGCCTGCAGCGGCGAGAGCATCGAGTACTCGCTCACCTCGGGCCGACAATGGCATGCGATCGTTCTTAACTACATCGCCTACAACCGTTACATAGGACGTCGCGTTGTGCGAGAGCTTGACAAGCACCTGCGGATCATGGGCGATATTTTTCAGACGCGCCGCAATGGCGCGCTGCAGCTCCGCCGGCGTTCGCCCGACGGCTTTGATTTGGCCGGCAAATGGGATGTTAATTGTGCCATCCCCATCAATGACCTGATCCGGCAGAACTGTCACCCTCGCGTTGGTCGAGCCGGCTTTCGAATCCCCCGTTTGCGCAACGCCGAACAGCGTCGCGGGTGGAGCTTCCCATATCGATACCTCGATCGTATCGCCCACCCCGAGCTGCTGGCGGAAACGCAAGTCATTTCCGAGCAGAGAGGAAAAATCCCCGCGCTTGCGTTCAGCAAACAGTTGACGCGCGACCTTGTCTGTCACGTCAACGACCTGAACACGAGGCGGATTCTCCGGATCGGGAGCTTGATCGGAGGCCGCAACGATCTGGGAACGGCTCGGGCCTGACGTGGGAATGCTGGAGCAGCCGACAAGCAAAACCGTACAAATGGAAAGCGCGGTACAAGAAGCGCTGCGAGGCAAACGTAACATGTATCGTTGGGCCCAGAATTTGGCAAAGGCAGAAATTGTCGCACGTCCGAAGATGCAATAGAATATTTCGGTATTATTTGCCTCCAACCACCCTGAAATCAAACAGGCCGCACGCGCAGCTCTTAATTGATGATCCAGCTGTCCGCTCCTCCGTGTCTGGATTCAGTTCGCGCCCTCATTCATTGACCGATTGCTTCTTCGTGACACAAATCCTCCTAGACGTCACACGATTGACACGCAGATGCTATGAGGGCCTACTGCCAACGGGTGTCGACCGCGTTGGCCTTGCGTATATTCGCCGATATGGTGATCGAGCTCGCTGTGTCCTGAGCAAACATGGCTTCTCTGTAACGCTAACAGAACGCGACTCGCAGGAAACGTTTGCAATGTTGCTGTCGCAGCGTCCAGAACGGCGTTCGATCATCGCCCTGCTGGCACGCGCTTGGCTCAATGGGATGCGTAGTGCGCCCCAGGGGAATTCGACGCTACTGCATACGAGTCATACCGGCATGGAGTTTCCGCGCTACTACAGGACAATGCAAAAAGGAAACGGGCGCGCGATATTCATGGTCCATGATCTAATTCCGCTGACGCATGCGGAATATAGTCGCCCAGGTGTCGACACCACCCATCGCAAGCGAATCCATACGGCACTACGTCACGCTGACGGGCTTATTGCGAACTCGCAGGGAACACTTGACGCTCTCGCCATCGAGGCGCAAAAGGCTGGAATCCCTCTTCCGCCGAGTGTCGTCGCACCACTCGCCAGCGGCACCGAACCGCAACCGGCGCTCGCCGCGCCACTCGCGACCCCGTACTTCGTCATGCTTGGCACGATTGAGCCGCGTAAGAATCACTGGTTCATGCTGCACGTGTGGCGTCGACTTGTCGAGCAGCTCGGCAGCCAAGCCCCGAAGCTCGTTGTTATCGGTCGGCGTGGCTGGGAGTGCGAAAATGTTGTCGACATGCTCGAGCGTAGCGCCCCGTTGAAGGGGGTCGTCATCGAACGGTCTAACTGTTCAGACGACGAGTTACACGCCTGGCTACAACACGCGCGCGCTCTGCTTTTCCCGTCGTTCGTAGAAGGCTACGGTATGCCGCTCGTCGAAGCCCTTGAGTCGCGCATCCCCGTTTTGGCAAGCGATCTCGATGTATTTCGCGAAATCGCGGCAGACGTGCCGGATTATCTCGATCCGCTGAACGGCCCTGCATGGCTTGAGCGCATTCAAGCGTACTCTCAAGCGAATAGCGCAAAACGCAACGCCCAGATTGAGCGCATCGCGCACTTCCGTGCCCCCACATGGACCTCACATTTTGACGCAGTCGATCGCTTCATTGTTTCGCTACAGTAATTCATGAACCATACCGCGGCGCGTTCATTCGATGTACGCAGTGTAACCCCAGGGTCGCGCCTTGCGAGTGTACTCTCGCAACGTTCGAACTGTGTATGGCTCGACCACTGGAGCGGCCGTGTCGCGCTGCGCATCGCCAGTACAGTAAGAATCGCAACGCAATGTGCGTGGCCCGGCCCCATTGCAGCGCCTGCCATACCCCGCACTCCGCTACGTTCGTGGTTCAGCTTGCCATCTGATGCGTGCGGACCACACGCACTCGTCACCGCACTCGATCAGGCATTATTGGCCGATCCGTCGGCCGGCAAAAAGCCTGGAATCATTCAATTAATGACACGCGTGCTAAGCACAGACGCGCTTCATCTATGTGGTCGCAACAAACGTCTTCCCGTTTCGCTTGAAACACGGCACTACTCATCTCGCGTACTCCTCATTGACGAACGGCACACGTCGGCGACGAATATTCACGCGTCGGCGACAGCGCGAATCGATGCCTTTGCGTCAATGATCCAAGCGGCACGCGCCGCTCACCCTGACGCGGAGTTCTGGCTGATCCGCAGCGGCGATCCTGGCTCGGGTCCATGGCTATCCGAATCCGCCTCGTTGCCGGACAACACCCGCCTACTGATTCCACCATACTCGCTGGCTGAAGCACTTCGCCACGTCGATAGCGTTTTCGTTATCGGAGCATCCGAAGGCATTTGTGGATTGCTCGCCGAAGTTCCAACTCATGTGTTTGGAACCCCGTATTACGCTGGCTGGGGCCTGACGCACGACCATACTGTATTGCCGGGCCGACGCGCGCAACCGACGCTCGCCGCCTTGTTTGATGTAGTCTTTCTGCGTTTTGTCCATTATCTGGATCCATTGACCCTCGCTCACGGACCACTTGAATCCGTATTAGACAGCATTGAACTGCAACATGAAGTTGCTCAGCGGTTCACTGATCTTCAATCAGTCGTCGCGATTCGCTTTCAGCGCTGGAAACGCGCGTTCGCAACTCCCTTTCTCACCGCAGGCGGCGGCAGGCTTCGATGGACGCATGAGCTGGATAGTGTGCGAACCGGTGAATGTGCAGCGTTATGGGGCGCACGGCCTGCTGAGGACATCGCACCAAACGTCCCGCGTATACGCATCGAGGACGGATTCATTCATTCGCTTGGACTCGGCTCCGACATGAGTGCACCGTATAGTCAGGTACTTGACCGACGCGGTCTATATTTCGACGCCCGACAGCCAAGCGATCTGACCGTACTACTCAACGAGACCGAATTCAGCGACGCCGAACTTGCGCGGGCGGCGGCACTGCGGGAACAACTCGTTCAATTCGGCATCACCAAATACAATCTGGGCCGCCGCGCCCCTACGTGGCAAGCACCATCCAACAGGCGAGTTGTGCTGGTTCCAGGCCAGGTTGCCGACGATGCATCCATCCGACTCGGCACGCAGGCGCTTGGCACGACCGATGCGCTATTGCGCGAGGTCCGCGCCCGTCGGCCTCACGCGTTTATCGTTTATAAGCCTCATCCAGACGTGCTGTCCGGAAATCGCACAGGTGTCATCGATGCGTCGGGACTAGCTGACGTGATTGACAGTGACGCCGACTTGCTGTCACTTATCGAAACAGCGGATGAAATTCACACTCTTTCATCACTTTCAGGATTCGATGCGCTACTGCGAAACAAGGCTGTCTTCACTTACGGGTTACCCTTTTACGCTGGCTGGGGCTTAACGCATGACATGCTGGTGCAACCCTGGCGCAAACGCCAGCTGACACTCGATATGCTAGTGGCGGGAGCCCTATTACGGTACCCCGTGTATTGGGACTGGAAGCTCGGCATCTTTACTACGCCGGAAGCAGTCGTCCGTCAGCTGGCACACCACGCTGCACGACCACTCGAAAAGATCCAGGGCAGTCGTACACGCCCGCTGCTCAAAGCACTGCGTTGGACATGCAATGCACTCCGCTATGCAGCATGGCAAAGCAGACAAAAAAATAACTTGGATGACGACAACTTTACGGACTAAACCTTGTACGAATTGGCCTATTTTAGGTAGTCAAGAACAGTCGGCGCGCGTCTCTAATCGCCGGCACTAAGCGCTTTTCAATCTGAGGCAATGCATGAACATCTACCCGGTAATCCTGTGCGGCGGCAGCGGCACCCGCCTTTGGCCCATGTCGCGAGGCGGCTATCCGAAGCAATACCTGAAGCTGACAGGCGACCAGACGCTCGTCCAGCAGACGGCCGGCCGCCTTCAGCATATTCCCGATGCTGCAGCTCCCATCGTCGTCACCAACAACGACCAACGCTTCCTCGTCGCGGAACAACTCCGACAGGTCAACATCACGCCGTCATCGATCGTGCTCGAACCAGTCGGCCGCAACACCGCGCCCGCAATCGCGATCGCCGCGCTGCTTGCCTTGCACGAATCGCCCGACGCGCTACTACTCGTATTGCCGTCCGACCACGTCATCCTGAACGAACCGGCATTCATCGCCGCAGCCACTGAGGCAGCGGCCATCGCAACAGACCAGCACCTGGTCACGTTCGGTATCACGCCGACGGAAGCGCACACCGGCTTCGGCTATATCCGTCGCGGCCAAGCCATCGCGGACGGCAAGCAGGTCTACAAAGTCGACGCATTCGTCGAAAAACCCGACGCACCGACGGCCGAACGCTTCCTCAGCGACGGCAACTACTACTGGAACAGCGGCATGTTCATGCTGAAGGCGTCCACGTACATGGAGGAACTGCATCGCCATGCACCGGAAATCGCCCGCCATGCAGAACTCGCATTCGAATCCGCCAAGCGCGACAACGACTTCGTCCGCCTCGACGCAGACGTGTTCGCCGCCTGCCCGAACGTCTCGATCGACTACGCGGTGATGGAGAAGACCGAACGCGCCGCCGTCGTCGCGGCGGCGGACCTCGGCTGGAACGACATCGGATCGTGGAGCGCGCTTGCTGACATTGCAGAAGCGGACGAACAAGGCAACGCGCTGATCGGCGACATCTTCACGGACTCGGTAAAGAACTCGTACATCCGCGCCGAACACCGGATGGTCGCCGCCCTCGGCCTCGACAACATCGTGATCGTGGAAACCGCCGACGCCGTGCTCGTCGCGCATCGCGACAAAGCCCAGGACGTCAAGAAAATCGTCGAATGGCTAAACGCGTCCGGCCGCCACGAATCGGTCACGCACCGCCGTGTCGTGCGCCCATGGGGCTCGTACGAAGGCATCGACCAGGGCGATCGCTTCCAGGTCAAGCGCATCATCGTGAACCCGGGCGCACAGCTGAGCCTGCAGATGCACCACCATCGCGCCGAACACTGGATCGTCGTGAAGGGCACGGCGATGGTCACGAACGGCGACAAGGAGATCATGCTGACCGAAAACCAGTCGACCTACATCCCGCTCGGCGCGACCCACCGTTTGACGAACCCCGGCAAGATCCCGCTCGAACTGATCGAGGTCCAGTCGGGCGCGTATCTCGGCGAGGACGACATCGTCCGCTTCGAGGACACCTACGGACGCGCAGCGAAGTAAACACCGCAACTTCGGGGTCGCGCGCCGCAACCGGCGTCGATCCGATGCGCCAGACGGGCAGCACGCACAGGCGTCCTGCCCGTTTTTCACTACGTCAACCAATGTCAGCCCGGTTGCCCGCCCCTCCCAGGTCAGGTTATAAAAGCGCCTCCCATTCCGGTGCATGCGCCGCCCCTTTACCCTTGACTTCGGAGAACGCATGATCGATCTCGCCACCGCCCAGCAATTCCTGATGACCCGCGGCCTCGACTTCGGCCTCAACCTCCTCGCCGCGATCGCCTTGTGGTTCGTCGGCCGCTGGGCCATCCGCATCGGTACCCGCCTGCTCGGCAAGGTCGTTCGCCGCAGCGGCAAGGTCGACCCGACGCTCACCGACTACCTGACTTCCGTCGTCGGCGTGCTGCTGACGATCCTGCTGATCCTCGCGATCCTGCAGATCTTCGGCGTGCAGACCACCTCGTTCGCCGCACTGCTCGCCGGCCTCGGCCTCGCGATCGGCACCGCCTGGGGCGGCCTGCTCGCGCATTTCGCCGCCGGCGTGTTCATGCAGGTGCTGCGCCCGTTCAAGATCGGCGACGTGATCAGCGCAGGCGGCGTCACGGGCACGGTGAAGGAGCTCGGGCTGTTCGGCACGACGATCATCACCGCCGACAACATCGTGACGATCGTCGGCAACAACAAGATCTTCTCGGACAACATCGCGAACTACAGCGCGACGCCACATCGCCGCGTCGACCTGACCGCGAAGATCGCGCACAGCGTCGACGCGGCCGATGCGATCAACCGCCTGAAGGCGCAGATCCAGCTGGTGCCGAACGTGCTGAAAGTGCCGGCGCCGGACGTCGGCGTGCTGCAGTTCACGCCGGAAGGCCCGCTGCTGTTCGTGCGCCCGTCGACTCAGCCGGAAAACTACTGGCAGGTGTACTGCGACACCAATCGCGTGATCCTCGAGACGTTCCGCGAAGCCGGCTATCCGACGCCGGAAACCCCGGTCTCGCAACGCAACGCGTAACGGACGCGGCGGCCGGGCCGCATGGACGAAAAAAAAGCGTGGCAGCCGCCA